>CACXBN010000125.1 GCA_902765885.1 uncultured Ruminococcus sp.
GCAATTTGCGACACTGAAATCAAATTTCGAAAAAGTCTCTCAAGAAATTGCAGTATGGGCAAAGTCTGTAACATTTTCCAATTGACTGTACCAAGTCCGTTTTCGATACCCGCACCAAAACATACGGTATGCTCCACTGCAAAGCGAGCGGGAAACTCATTACCGACACATTTTGCATGTTTTGCATGCGAAAGTTTAACATATTGCCGAAAAATGCAAATTTGGTGCACAGAGAGCGTGCACTAAAAAGGCGCTCTGCCATGAACCGAAACGGTTCAGCAGAACGCCTTTTTTAAAATTAGATATTATGAGTCCTTCTAACATCGATGGAAGGGAATGATCAGAACAGGAGCGATTTGTATGAGTTATATGTCTTGATATCAACATCCGGGGCATGGTTTTTAATAATCTCAGTAAATCTTTTCAGCACAGGAGCCTCTGTGTAATAGTGTCCCGCCTCTATCATAGTTATTCCAAGATCAGCTGCGTCAGTCGCGTCGTTGTATCCGAGTTCTCCCGTGACAAATACATCGCAATCAGCCAGCCGTGGAGATTTGAGCAGCGATTTGCCGCTTCCGCCGCAGAGAGCAACTTTATTTACAGTTCTTCCCGGATTATATCCTGTTACCTTGACACAGGGGGCCAAGAGACATTCTTTAACATGGCGAATGAAATCGTCGAGTCTGAGCGGCATGTCTGTTACTGCGATCCTTGCAAGTTCGGGAGATTCGGAATCTCCGAATTTTTCTGTAACTTTGAGATGAAGTCTTTCAGCCAGACAGTCATTTACTCCGCCGTTTCCAGCATCGAGTCTTGTGTGTAGAGATATTACGGAAAGATCTGAAGAAAGGGCTTTCATAATCCTCATAGGCGTAAGCAAGTCCGTGTCAAACGAGTTCATAGGCCTGAAAATAAGAGGGTGGTGGGTCAGAAGAAGGTCCGCTCTCTCATTTACGGCGAATGAGATTGATTCGATGGTAGCATCGAGGGCAAGTACGGCTTTTTTGATTATTCTGTTTTTATCTGTGCACACCATTATTCCGTCATTGTCCCAAGCGCAGGAGAGATATTTTGGATATGCAGAGTCAAGAATTTCCATAAATTCGCCTATAGTCATAAAACAATGATCTCCTTTAGTGTTTTTTCGAGTTTTGAAGTGTCCAATCTGCCTTTTTTCATACCGTTGATTTGTTTTTTTAGTCTTGAAATCTGTTCTGATCTGTATTCTTCGAACAAACTGTCTCTTTTTCGGATATTGATTCTCCCGAGAATGAGCTCAACCTCGGAATATTCTTCGGAGGCAGCCGTTTGTGTGCCGCCTTCGGCACATATGCATGTATATATTTTCCCCTGTACTTTTGAAAGTTTTTCGTCCTTTATGACAAAGCCGTTTTTGGTCAGAAATTTTCTGGTCTCGGGTGTTTTGGTCATAGGGTTGATGATTAGTCTGCGGGAATCCATCTTTGCCGATAATGAAGAGGATATTATTGAAATGATCGTCTCTCCCCCCATTCCGCAAATGATGATATCGTCAGGGAAATAACCTGATTTTTCTATATTATCCATACCGTCGGAGAGAATGGGGATTATTTTGGCCCTGACCCCATAATCTTCAGAATTTTCAACTGCTTTTTTAAGAGGCATCGGATTGATGTCTGATACTATCACTTTTTCCGAAACGCCATTGAGTATGAGATAAATGGGGAGATACCCATGATCAGTGCCGATGTCTGCTACAAGAGAGCCATGTCTGACATATGAGGCAGCCGCCAATAGTCTTGCGTCTAAAACAGCAGCTGTTTTTTTGCTTTTTATTATATCCATTTTTTGAACACCTGAAGACAAATAATCCATGCTATCCGGTTGTGCTTTCGCATATTGCTGAGTTTGTACGTCATGTGATAGTCTGATTCTATGAAATATCCGCCATATTTCGGTATGGCGGATTATGGCTTTATTGGTTTTGTAAAAGTCTCCTGGATTCACAGCGGTGAAGCTGGTTCAGTTGGCGATCTGGAGACCGTTCGGATCCGGAAGAACTATTTTTTTGATATCGGCGCCCAGATTTCTCAGCTTTGTGGTGATATCGTCATATCCTCTTTCTATTTTGTCTATTTCGGATATTTCGGTTTTCCCTTTTGCTGTCAATGCGGCTATCACAATCGCAATGCCGGCTCTCAGATCTGTTGCCATAACCGGAGCGGCAGACAGGCGTGTGCCGCCTTCTATGACGACTATTCTGCCGTCAACCTTTATCTTTGCTCCCATTCTCTTGAGCTCTTCGACATATCTGAATCTGTTTTCATAAATGCTTTCGTTTATGTAGCTGGTTCCGTCAACAGTGCAGAGAAGAGCTGTCATCTGAGGATGCATATCTGTAGGAAATCCCGGATATGGAAGAGTTTTTACATTGGTTCTCTTTAGAGTTATGTTTTCGGCTGATACTCTGACGGAATCGTCGTACTCTTCTACTTTTACACCCATTTCCTCAAGCTTTGCCGAGACTGATTCAAGGTGTTTGGGGATGACATTTGTGATGAGAATTGATCCTCGAGTTGCTGCTGCGGCAACCATAAAAGAACCTGCTTCTATCATATCGGGAATAATGGCATATGTACAGCCATGAAGGTTTTTAACTCCCTTTATCTTTATGACGTCGGATCCGGCTCCTGTTATTCTTGCTCCACAGGAGTTGAGGAAATTGGCACAGTCGACAATATGCGGTTCACGTGCTGCGTTCTCTATAACGGTATCACCATCTGCGACTGAAGCCGCTATCATTATGTTAAGTGTAGCTCCAACGCTTGATACGTCGAAATATATATTTGAGCCTTTTGCGCCGTCTTCGGATGTGATTTCTACATATCCCCCTTCGGTCACGGCGTTTCCACCCAGAGCCTCGAAGCCCTTAATATGCTGGTCTATGGGACGAACACCGAAATTGCAGCCGCCGGGCAGCCCGACTTTGGCGTGGCCGAATCTTCCGAATTCAGCGCCGAGAAGATAATACGAACCGCGTATTTTCCTGACCAGCTCGTAATCGGAAATACAGGGCTTGATATATGTGCAGTCCACTTCATAGGTGGTTTTGTCAAGCATCTTTATCTTTGCGCCTATTCCGCGAAGAATTTCGAATGAATATGTAATATCTGATATTGCCGGAATATTTTCAAGAATGCATTTGTCTTTGACAAGTGCGCATGCATATATAATTGGCAGTGCGGCGTTTTTGAATCCGGAGACCTCGACTTCTCCTCTGAGTGGATTACCGCCATTGACCACTATTTTTTCCATAATATATATTGCCTTTCGATTATCATAATAATAAGGCTGCACGGGAATAAGGAAACGACACCTCCCCGAGCGTAAATAATATTATACCAGTTTGGTGTCGTAATTGAAATAGATTTTTATAGAATTTTCATATTTTTAATAACTGATGTAATAAAACAACATAATAACGACATTAATAGTTTCTTAAATTTAGTTAAAATTAACTAAATTTAATCTACTGTTACTGTTCTCAGAATATTGTTTATCGCTGTATGGTGTCTGTCCGCTTCTGTTTTGGCTTAAATGAAACAGCTGTAATATAATGAAAGAATCATCTGATTACAATTCGAATGATGTTTTAAGCCCGCCGACTTCTATTTCAAACTGACCGGAACCTACAGCCGACTTCATGTCGAAATCAATATATGACACATCTTCTCTGCCCAGTCTGAAAACGACTTCAGTTTCATCTCCGGGGTTCAGCTCAACTTTAGTGAATGCCCTAAGACGTTTGATAAAAGGAGTGACCGGGCAAAGCTTTTGAGATATAAACATGAGCACGGCTTCCTTTGCCTTCATATTCCCCGTGTTTTTAACTTTAACACTGACGTTTATGTCATCTGGGCCATTTGCTTCCGCCGCAAGCGAAGAATATTCGAATGAAGCATATGAGAGGCCGTATCCGAAGGGAAACAGAGCGTCAGGTGAGTCGAAAACATAGTCGCTGCCCGGGTTGTCCGGTGATCCGTGAACATGATAGAATCCTCTTGCCGACACCTTGTGATTGTAGAAGCAGGGAAGATGTCCCGCACTTCTCGGAAACGATATTGGGAGTTTGCCGGATGGAGACACATCTCCGAAGATAATGTTGGAAACAGCTTCTCCGCCTCTTTCTCCCGGATACCATGCCTCAAGAACGGCATCGGATATTTCACACTCCTCTCCGATACAGTAGGGACGGCCGTTTTCGAGAACGAGTATGATCGGTTTGCCGGAGCTTTTCATCTCCCTGAGAAGATTTCTCTGAGGTTCTGGCAGGATCAGGGAAGACACGTCATGGCCCTCTCCGCATGTGCACGCGTTTGATGTATTGATGTCGCCCCATCCGATTCCGCGGTGCATCATGCTGTTGTCCCCAAGTACAACTATGATGATGTCCGCATTTTTTGCATCCTTCTTTGCATCTTCAAGGCTTGGATCAGTTGATGCGACGCCGCATCCCAGGTGATAAATGAGATTTTTGCCGATTCTTTCCTCAAGTGCTTTTCTGAGTGTAACTGTTTTCTTATCCCATGTGCTGAACGAATAATCTCCCAGCTGTGCGGAGTCAGCGTTTACTCCGACGAGGAGGATTTTCTTGTTGCCGTCTGGATCGAGAGGGAGTATCCCGTTATTCTTGAGCATAACTATCGATTCCTCGCCCGCTTCGAGAGCCAGCAGCTGTGATTTTTCAGAATGCATTTCGACAGGTATGGTGTAGCTGTCTTCATCGAAAAGGCCGAGCAGGAACTTTACTCTGAGGATCCTTGATACGGCAAGGTCTATTTCTTCGATACAAATATTTCCGCACTCCGCTGCCTTCAACATTTCGGGACCATAACAATCTTTTGACGTGGCTTCCATATCAAGGCCTGCATGAAGCGCCTGGACACCGGCATCAAGAAGGTCTTTTGCGGTATGTTGTAATGATACCAGCATTGGAAGCGCACCGAAGTCGGAGATCGTATAACCATAAAATCCAAATTCATCCCTCAGAACATCTGTGAGCATTTTCCTGTTGGTATGAAGCGGAATACCGTCAAGTTCGCTGTATGCCGGCATCACCGAAAGCGCTCCGCCATCCGAAATTGCCTTGGCAAACGGCTCGATTATTGATTCTCTCCATTCACGCTCTCCCGCATGAACTGGTGCAATATTAAGCCCTCCTTCAGGGGAACCGTGAACCGCATAGTGCTTGACAGTAGCTGCTACTCCGTTTGACTGAATGCCTTTTACGTAATTTATGCCCATCCGTGAAGTAAGATATGTGTCCTCGCCGTAATTTTCTTCGACACGTCCCCATCTCGGGTCACGGGATATGTCTATGTTGGGAGCAAGCACTTGTCTTATTCCTTCGTTTCTGGCTTCCTGTCCGATAACCTCGGCACACCTGTATACGAGTTCTTCGTTGAATGTTGAGCCCATGCCTATCGACTGAGGGAATGATGTTCCGTCAGGTCTGTATATACCGTGAAGCGATTCGTCAAATATTATGGGGGGAATCTTCAGACGGCTTCCTTCCGTGGCATTTCTGTAAATCGTTTCAAGCTCTTCACGAGTGAAATATCGTGCAAAGACGGCACCGAAGCCTTCTTCAGGCACATTGCCTTCAAGAGCTGAGTCCAGTATTTTTTTGTTGGATACGCCGGACATCTGGACTATCTTTTCTTTAAGCGTCATTTTCGAAAGAAGGTCTTTTATCCTTTCTTCCGTGTCAATATTCCTGTCTTGATATTTATTATTCACTTTAATAATCTCCAACTTAATGTGATTGCCGGTGCACTAGCAGCTTAACTCTTCAAAAGCCTTCATTCCGCGCTTCTTCAGCCATACGAAAAGGATGACCGAAAGAATGATGAAAATTGCCAGAACAATCAGAAGTACCGGGAGAAGTCCTATGGAAATCGAAAGGAAAATTGCGCCTGCACCAAAAAGAATGGGAGCAAACATCATGGTTAACGTGTAAATCGTCACAGCGCCGCTTTGCTTTATCGGGACAGCCATGTTTACCCAGTTTAGATTTGCAAACTTTATCCCGAGCATAAGTCCGAAAAGGACGCAAAGAATGTTGTATGAAAGCGGGATCAGGAACACGAAAACGATATAACCTGGTTCAGCGCCGCTTCCGATAAGAAGCGGAAGAAAACAGAGAGCGCAAAACAGCGTCGGTATCATGGTGAGGATAAGCTGCATTTTGACTTTTGCCTTTATGATCTCCTCAGCTTTTATGGGCATCGTCCTCAATATCCAGAAGTTTTTGCCTTCAAGGGATATAGATGGCACAATAGTCATATTCAAGCCTGAAATCAGGCTGATGATCAATGCGGCGAAAAGTGCAAGAATCGAGGCCGGAAACGGGGTAATGCTCAAAAATGATCTGATGTCATTTATCGCTGTGAAACCTGCTACAAGGACAGCGATCCCCATTACCACAAGAATCACGGAAGACAAAGACCCATTCAGCATATACAGTGAATTTGATGTAAGGCTTTTGAATTCACGTGAAAGGAGAGATGACGGAACGGATCTGGACACGATGTCATGGTTTGTGTATTTTGAATTTCTCACATCGTTTGTAACGGTCGTTATTCCGATGAATGTTTTTGAGAGAAGGAGCCACACAAGTGCGCAGATGACGGCCACGACAAGCGCAACTATCAGAAGGGAAACATAATCACCTGTCGGCGCGTTGCCTATAATATGAAGCGGGCCGTTTCCAACAGATGAGTTTATCGAATCCGCATTGGAGATGATACTCATGGCCATCGAGGTCATTCTGCCGTAGAAGAAATAAAATACTGCAAAAAGGAGTATTGCCAGGATTGCTGTCAGAATTCCGTTGTTTTTCAGTTTGACCATAACTTTTGCAACTACCCACCCGAGCAAGCAGGACAGAGCCAGCACAAAAAACGTGATGACTATGAACATAAGCAAACCCGAAATCACGGTAAGCACGGAGTGGTCGGCAAAAATCCAGTATACAACGGCTGCTGGTATGTATATGAAACCTGAGTAAATCGCCCCCATTATATACACCCCAATGAGTCGTGACAGCATTATTCTGCTGACAGGAATTGGCATTGAGAGCAGAAAATCATTGTCATTTGCAAGATAGAGGCTCTGGGCAGTATTGAATGCGCTGCCGAAAACTCCGAAAATGGTGGCTGTTAAAGTGGCAAACATAAAATACATCCAGTTGTACCCGGCACTGACAAGCGGCTCACAGATAAGTAGCGCCATGCTGCCGAAAGTAATGCCGAACGCAATCACCATCAGAAGGGCAAAAAGGATGAAAAACGCCACAGTAGCTCCCTTTGATCTTGCCGTGTTTTTCTTCTGGTCAATAAAGAACGAGCGAAAGATCTCGGTGAACTGTTTCTTTATGAGAGCTTTAAGCATTTTCGTCCTCCAGTTCCAAAAAGACCTCCTCAAGGGATTCGTCTCCTTTTACTTCATCCATTGTTCCGGCGCGGATAAGTTTTCCTCCCTTTATGATGGCAATTCTGTCACACAGCTTCTCGGCGACGTCGAGTACATGCGTGGAGAAGAAAATCGAAGCACCATCAGAACACATATCATGCATGATCTGTTTCAGAAGATGGGATGCTTTCGGGTCCAGACCGACAAAGGGTTCGTCCATGATGATGAGTTTAGGATCATGTATGAGAGCAGAAATTATGGCAAGCTTCTGCTTCATGCCGTGCGAATATGCTGAGATAGGATTTGCAAGACTGTCCTTCAGCTCGAATATTTCGGCATATCTGTCTATTTTTTCCTTTCTTTCGTCTGTGCCGACTCCGAATATGTCGGAGATAAAATTCAGATACTTAATCCCTGTCATAAAATAATAAAGATCAGGATTGTCGGGAATATATGCAATCATTTTCTTGCATTCAAGCGGTTCTTTTGTAATCGATTTCCCGCCTATGGTGATCTCTCCCGCATCAAACTTGAGAATACCTGCGACAGCCTTCAGGGTGGTGGTCTTGCCTGCGCCGTTGTGCCCTATAAATCCGTATATTTCACCGGGCAGTATATGCAGCGAAAGATCGTCGACGGCAATTTTTGTACCGTATTTTTTAGTAAGATTTTTAATGTCAAGCATAGTAACACCTCTTGCTGTTTTAATTCCGTTGTAAGCAATGATCTGTGCGATGTGCAGATGACTGCAATGTCGCAGCTTAATTATGACATAGCTGTCGAAAATTATCAACAAAAAATCGCTATTTGTCATACACGGTGAATGTCGGTACCGAAATACTCAATTTCTGACTGTTATCAGTTCGTGCTCCTGCGAAAGGCAATATTCCCTTACCCCGGGTTCATCCTGCTTATCCCGGTATAGACTATCCGGTGTGCAGGTGACCCATAAAAAGCATTTGTACGTTGTTGACACCTGCACGGCTGCAGTGTATAATTCCATAGGGACAGATACATTATAGAAACAGCACGTATGATCAAAATGCTAACAGCGGAGAGGCAGGACGAACGATGCCTGAACAGATAGGGAAAGTTTCTAAATCGGTTATATATCTCGCAGGATGTGCGGTCAAAGGTGAAAAGCCCGATATCACGGATATTTCCGAAGATGAACTGAATACAATTTACAGATATGCATCCGCCCACCTTCTTTCTGCGGCAGTTGCAACCGCGCTTGAGTCAGCCGGACTGAAGGATGACAGATCTCAGAAAGAAATCGCATCAGCAGTCAGAAAATCGGTTATATTCAGCAGTGAGTTTGAGAAAATAAGGGAAAAATTCGCAGAGGCACATATATGGTATATGCCGCTTAAGGGCGCAGTCCTCAAGGACTATTATCCATCCATAGGCATGAGACAGATGGCTGACTATGACATTCTGGTCGATTCAGAAAGGGAAGAAGACGTAAGAAATATAATGGAGAGCCTTGGGTTTGACACAATGCAATACGGAGTGAGCAATCATGACGTGTATCACAAGGCTCCGATCCTTAATTTTGAAATCCATACAGGCCTTTTCGGAACGGTACATGAAGCAGGGCTTTACAATTATTACAAGGACATTGAGACAAAACTGACAGATAAGGGAGAATATGAGAAGTGTTTCTACCCAGAGGATTTCTATATCTATTTAACCGCACATGAATACAAGCACTATTCAGGCGGCGGGACGGGACTGAGGTCGCTGCTTGATACCTATGTATATCTGAAAAGGGAAGAACTTGACCTCGAATACGTAGAACGAGAGTGCGCCAAACTTGGCATTGAAGAATTCGAAAAAATGAGCCGCTCTCTTGCTCTCAGAATATTTGAGGGGGAAGCGCTTTCTGATGAAGAAGCGGAAAAGCTTTCATATTTTCTCTCCTCCGGTGTGTACGGGAGCATCAATCACAAGGTCGAAAACAAGCTGAAGAAAACCGGCTGGAGCAAGATCAAATATATGATCGACAGATTTTCTGTTCCCGTGAGCAAGAAGAATCCGTCATATGCGGGATATGCATCCGAGTACCCGCTCTTTTACAGGCACAAGATACTTCTTCCTGCACTTCCTTTCTACAGAACATTCAGGTCAATGAAAAAGGGAAAATTTCTTTCAGAGGCAAGAGTCATAAGAAAAGCGAAAAAATGAAGAAAGCCGGCATCCATTTTCTAAAGGAAAAAAAGCAGCCGGCTCATTTTATTTTTTAATGATTTTTTTAATGGCTTTTTTTGCTTTGGCGATGAACAGTTTTGCTCCCCGCCTGACGGGTATTGTGTGAAGAACGGTGAAAGAGTACGCTCTATATCCCATCTCGTCCACGGTATGGTTTTTTCCGTTCCTGGAATAGTCGGTCATGATCCCGATGATGTCACTGTCCTTTATTCCGTACTCCTTGCTTACGCAGTTGTCCCCCATAATGACATAGCTGTCGTCTTTCACCTCTATAATTCGGTGGAGAACATAGCTCGACGGAGGGCGTTTATATAAAACGACATCACCGACCTTGCACCTCTCCGGTCCTTTTTTTCTGATGGTGAATACATCTTTGCCCTGCCTGAGAAGCGGCATCATGCTTATGCCAACATTTGTATAAACAAGAGAGCCGTTCTCGTTAATATATTCTTCAATGGTTTTTTTCTCACTCATCTAATGCTCCGATTTTCCTGAGACTGCCGAGCAGTTTGCGAATGTCTTTTTCAATTGCCCCGTCGGGAGCATCGTATTGCTCTTTCATTTTTTTGATCAGTTCTTCCTCGCTTACGTCGTTTTTCAGTATTTCAAGCATTGCGCCGAGGGTCAGGTTGCCTTTGACTATGCCTGAAAAAGCTGCTTTTCCGGTTGGAACTACTACTGTTTCGTTACCCGAAGTATGTACGAGAAAATCATTATTGAGTTTCATAATAATTACCCTTTCATAGCGTTATATGATGTTTCCGCTGCCTTGATGTCCATATTGCATTCGAGCTTCCAGAAGAATGTGTTTTTTTTCAGTTTATCAAGTAATGTGAGAGTTTTTTCCATTCCGGTCATCGAATAAGGTCTGTAGGTCTGCGCAAGAAGTATCGGATAAGCCTCATCCGGCGAAATTTGTTTTATTGAGTTTTCAGCGGATCTTGAAATAAGACATATCGCCTTCAGCGGGACTGCAATGTTGTTTCCCAGTCTGTGCTTGCCGTTCCATGGTGTCCCGTACACAGTTGAGCCGTTCTCGGACACATGAATCAACGGCTTGTCATCATTTACCATTACAGCCCTGTCTCCGAGATATTCGCGCCACAGCCTTGCATGGGTGCTTTTCCCGGTTCCGCTGGGCGCAGTGAAAAGATAGCATTTTTCATCGACCGCAACAGCAGAGCCGTGAAACAGCAGTGTGTCATAATCGGGCATTTTTTCCGCGATTTTTCTGTATACGGCAAGGGTCTCGAGATAATTGTCGGAATACTTGTTATTGTCGTTGCCTCTGCCTTTTTCAAAATCTATATCCTGCTGTGATATGGTTACGCTGAAATCGCACGACGGGCCGTCAACTGAATAATCGCTGCAGTACGTGTGTATTGAGCTGTAAATCGAATTGATATCTATTATCATATCCGCGATTTTGTATTTTCCGGTCATTCTTTTCCTCACTTTTGGAGGGAATGAAAATTTAAATCCATATACAATACGGTTCTCAAAAACCCTCAGTCAACAATGAAAGATTCAGTTATTATTATATTGTTTTTATGTGAAATGTCAAGCATGGCAATATGTTTCGGAAAAGATGCAGGTAATACCTCAGCAAGAATCACCGTCTTTTCACTGACAAAACTTTTCCTCATCAAGGGTGAAAAATAAACTAAAAAAACGTTTTTGTGTTTGACTTGACGAACGGTATATGGTAAGATAATTACATCGTTGTAGGCTTGTTTCAGATGCAAACATCCACAAAAAAATTATACATATCGGGAGAAAGAATTATGAGAAAACATTTAAAACATTTGACTGCGCTCCTGCTTGTGCTGACATTTTTGTTCTCAGCATTTCCAGCAGCTGTTTCGGCAGACGAATCTGCTGATTCAGTAAAAGTAGTTGATGTACAGTATTTTGATTTTCATACCCAAAGTCAAAGTGCTTACCTTAACGACACATTATACAGCATAAACAAATATGCGGAGGGAAGAAAAGACTTCAGCGCACCACTCCCGCTTATTCTCGATTTCTCCGGAGACGGTATCACCGCAGCCTCTACATATAATCTTCAGAAATCATACACACTGGATTTTTCAGACCCTGAAGAGATTTTTGTCAGACGTGCTAAAGGTCAAAAATACGAGTACTATAACACTTATGCCGGAGAACATTTTTACTGGCGTATAGCAAGCAGCCAGGACAATATAGAAGAAAGTCCCATTCATGAAGTTTATATAACATCCGAGGCACCCAGAAACCTTCTTATTTACGGTGCAGTGAATGTCAGAGATATAGGCGGATACAAGTCAAGCCTCGGCAAAGATGCATATATCAGACAGGGCCTTTACTTCAGAGGAGCAAGAACCGACCAGCTTCTTGAGATGGGAAAGATCCAGATGTATGATCTGGGGATAAGAGTTGATATAGATATAAGACTTGAATCGCTTGATCCTGATGTTAAATTCGGACCGTACGTAGACGGCATAGAATACCACTATATTCCGATCGACTACAGAGTCAACCGCTTTGAGGAATGTGCTGCAGAATTTAAGGAAATATATGAACTCATAGCCAATGCCGCTGAAAAACCGGTTTATCTGCACTGCAACGCAGGTGCTGACAGAACAGGAACAGTATCCATGATGCTGCTCGCGGTCCTCGGCGTCGGTTTTGAAGACATTGCAAGGGACTATGCATTCACCAGTTTTGCGAATTTCGGTATGAGAGAACTGGGCGGCGAATTTGACACACAGTATCTCAGACTGGGTGAATTTGAGGGAGATACAAAGGCAGAACAGGCTGCAAACTGGATGAAGAGCAAGGGTATTTCCGATGAAACCATCGAAAAGCTTCGCACAACCTTTATAGAGAATTACGATCCTGATTATGAACCCGAATCAGAACTTACACCATCATCATGGGCACAGGAAGAAGTGGATCTTGCTACCGAGATCGGACTTGCACCGCTTGAGCTCAGAACCGGATTTAAAGATCCAATCACAAGAGGAGACATTTCAGGTGCACTTGTGAATCTTATAACAAAATGCACCGGCTTCCGCATTGACAGTCTGCTTCAGAAAAACGGAGCAGCGATAAACGAGGAAATGTTCTCTGATACAAAGGACAACAATATTCTGAGTGCAGCAGCCCTTGGAATCATCAACGGTGTAGGCGGCGGAAAGTTTAATCCGAACGGCACTTTGACAAGAGCCCAGATTGCGGCGCTTATCAACAGAGTCGCAAATGTTCTCGGAATCGAAACCGACGGATACACACATAATTTCACTGATATTACCGACAACAACAAATGGGTAGATTCGGAACTCGGATGGCCGAGTTCAGTGGGAATCATCAACGGTGTCTCATCGACAAAATTCAACCCGGGCGGAACACTAACCAAGGAACAGGCTCTCCTTATTATATACAGAGCATACAAAGTTTTCGGAGAGATTGTACACACAAGAATAGATTATACAGTTTCAGAAACTCCGGCTGCTGACAGCGGCAGCTATCTTACCGATTTTATCGATGCGGAAATAATCGATTCATATATTACCTTTGATGAGGCAAAAACAGAGAGTGATATAGGAAGTCTTGAACTTAAATATAACGGAGAGGTCTCGGAAGAGGACGGATATTTCGGTAAATCCGCGGAATTTAACAAAGGCTATATATCCCTCGGCGACGGATTTAACCCCGACAAAGAAAGCTTTACACTGTCTTTCTGGATAAACAGCGACAAAATCAGCGGAGACCCTGCAATTATTTCAAATAAGGATTGGGACAGCGGTGACAACGCGGGATTCATCTTTGCGATAAGAGAAAATGATGTTAAATTCAATCTCGGAGACGGTGAAAACCGAATGGACGAAAGCTGGTATATTCCCTCTGACTTCTTTGACGGCTGGGTACACCTTATCCTTATAGTTGACCGTGAAAACGGCCAGATCGGTCTGAGTTTCGATTTTGGCGAATCCGACATGCGTCAAATGACCGATGAACTGAAAGATGCTACATTCCTTTCTGAATTCGGAGTCAATCTCGGCCAGGACGGAACGGGAGCATACGGAGATGAACTTAAAGCGGATATAGACGAACTGATCATATTCAACAAAGCACTTACTTCTGAGGAGATTTCCTCGCTTGCATCATATTACGGAAGGTATTGATAAAACATATTCCTTTCTTTAAAAGGGGAAAAGTGATGAAAAACAATGTAAACAGACTTCTTTCCATGATTCTTGCATTGCTGCTTGCTTTAATTCCGGCAGTTCTATGGTCCGGAGTTAATGCGGCAGACGGTCAGCACATAAAAGATACACAGTATTTTGATTTTCATACATCTGATCAAGCTGCTTTTCTCGCCGATACTCTGACCAGTGTTAAAGAGTACACGGATTCGTACAAGGACGCGAGTAATCCGATGCCCGTGACGCTTGACTTTTCCGGTGACGGACTCGAAACGGTCAGTTCATATGTTGTGCAGAAATCAAATACTCCTGACTTTGAGCAGTATGAGACACTTTTCGGAAGGACGTCCGGAAAGAAATACGAACTGTACAATACGAAGCTCGGAGAACATTTCTTCTGGAGAGCAGCATCGAGTGAAGAGACGATAAGCTCCAGTCCCGTGCACGAAGTGTATATTACATCCGAAGCGCCCAGGAATCTGTTTGTATACGGTGTAGGAAATGTAAGAGACATAGGCGGCTGGAAGTCTTCTCTCGGAGAGAATGCGAGTATCCGACAGGGCCTTTATTTCAGGGGCGCAAATCCCGATGCTGTTCTCGAAAGAGGAAAAATGCAGCTCAGGGATCTTGGAATCAAAGTGGAGATTGATTTGAGATCTCCGGATCATGACGGCGGATTCACCGGAGAGTCATATATCGAAGGAATTGAATATCATAACATTCGCATCGGAGAAGGCGGCAGACGTTTTGATGACTTCAGGGAAGAGTACACGGAAATATTCAGGATAATATCTGAAGCAGGAGAAAGACCCGTTTATCTGCACTGTCAAGCAGGTGCTGACAGAACAGGGCTGGTGACACTGATGCTCCTGACGGTATGCGGAGTAAGTTTCGAAGATACTGCCAGGGACTATATGTTCACATCATTTTCATCATATGGGACCAGAGATATAAAGGGCGATTTTGAGACTTTTTATCTCAGACTCGGTGAATTCGAGGGAGACACTAAAGCAGAACAGGCAGCAAACTGGCTGAGAAGCAAGGGAATCTCCGACGAGACTATAGAAAAGATCCGTGAAACATTTGTGGAGAATTATAATCCGGAATACAGCCCGGAATCAGAGCTTAAACCTTCTTTCTGGGCAGAAAATGAGGTTCAGCTTGCGCTTGATGCCGGATTACTGACACTTGAACTCAGGAGCGGATACAAAAAGCCAATCACAAGAGGCGCCGTTTCAGGTATGCTTGTGAATCTCATTGAAAAAGCAAGCGGGAAGAGCATCGACAGGATACTCACAGAGAAAGGCATTTACGTCCCGGACGAGAGCATGTTTTCGGATACAAAAGACAAAAATGTGATTTATGCGTATGCTCTCGGAATCATTAAAGGGGTCGGCAACGACGAATTCAAGCCACAGGGAACTCTTACCAGAGCTCAGATTGCTGCTCTCATTTGCAGAGTTGCAAATTTGCTCGGAGTCGAAACCGAGGGATATACACACACTTTCGAAGACATAACAGGAAACAACAAATGGGTCGATTCGGAACTCGGATGGCCGAGTTCAGTGGGAATCATAAAAGGCGTTTCATCATTCAGATTCAATCCGGGAGGCGATCTCACAAAAGAGCAGGCTATCCTTATAGCATACAGAGCTTTGGAAGTGCTTCAGACAGAAAAGAGCATGTCACGCCTTGATGAGACCGGATACAAAACACCGGAGAAGGACAGCGGAAAATATCTTACCGATTTTGTCAACGAAGATTCCGTCATTGCATATATCACATTTGACACTCTCGGCGATAAAAGTGATTTAGGCAACCTTCCGCTCAGTTACAACGGTGACGTTCTGGGTACATACGGATACTTTGGAAACTCTGCGGATATTTCGAAAGGCTATATCTCTCTCGGAAATGGATTTGATCCGTCAAACAGCAGCTTTTCCGTATCTTTGTGGATAAACAAGGATGAACTGAGTGATGAGGATCCTGCTGTTATTTCAAACAAAGACTGGGACAGCGGAGACAATCCGGGCTTCATTTTCTCTCTCAGAAAAGACGATATAAAATTCAATCTCGGAGACGGAGAAAATCGTATGGACGAAGTGTGGTACCTGCCGTCGAACTTCTGTGACGGGTGGGTGCATCTTCTCCTTATAGTCGACAGGGAAAACGGCAAAGTCGGGGTAGGATTCGATTTTGCGGAACCGGAAATGAGGGATATTCCCGGGGAGCTGAAGAGCATATCGTTCACTACGGAATATTCAGTGAATATAGGACAGGACGGGACGGGAACGTATGAGGACGGACTCGATGCACTCGTTGATGAAATAGTGATCTTCGGCAATGTTCTCGGTACTGATGATATCTCTGCTCTCAAAGCATATTATAAGGCAGTGGAATAAGGCAAAAGGTATTAAACATGACTGAGAATACCGCTAAACTCATACTAAAACGTATGGAAAGCGAAGAGCCGAAAAAAGTTTTCCTTGATACAGATGCAGCTAATGAGGTGGATGACCAGTTTGCGATAGCATACGCTTTGCTCGCAAAAGAGGATGTCGATCTTCTCGGATTAGGAGCAGCACCGTTTGAAAATGATATGATAACCGATGAGTGCGAAGGCATGCTCATGTCATATGAGGAGCTGAAAAGAGTCGTGAATCTGACTGATCCATACAGCGGCATATCTGTTTATAAGGGTTCACACTCATATCTGAGAGACAAATCGACTCCGGTGGAGTCAGAAGCGGCGAGGGCAATAGTTGAAGCATGTCGCTCAACTGACGATTTTGTCTTTGTACCCGCAATAGGCTGCTACACAAATGTAGCATCTGCTGTCCTCATGGATCCGTCGATCAAAAAAAATATGGTTCCGATTATTGTCGGGACCAATGATATTGATGTTTATTCCAGAGCGGAAGAATACAACCTCAGTCAGGATCCGCTTGCTGCGGAAATACTGATGTCAGAAGACACCAATTTCATTCTTCTGCCTGCAGAAGGAGGAACTGTCGCGCTGTGCCTCACTGTTCTTGAATGCGCTGCTGCGCTCGGGGGCAGGAGGACCATGATAGGGGATTATTTAACTGAAATACTCAGAAGATATCATAACCAGCCCAAAGGCATTATCAGATCACAGACTCATATTATATGGGATATTGCAGCTGTTTCTGTATTAAGACATGGAAGGCAATTCTGGTCTCCCGTAATCAGAAATGCAGTAAGCACTGACAAAGATCTGAACATATATGCTATTGAAGGCAGCATGATATATAACACTCATTACGAAAGAGACGCGATATTCACTGATCTGTTCGGACTTGTGAATGAAAGGGCTCACAAAATTCAGAATCAATAACAAAAAAGACCCGTACAAGCCGCATTTCGTAAAACAGTATTTTCAGTTTTTTGTGATATTTGCTCAAAATAAATATCGGAATCGGTGTGTCGAGTTCACACCGATTCTTTTTGTAAACAAAAAGAATCCTTGGGAATCAGGAAAAACCTGATTCCCAAGGATTTCATCTTGCATTAGTTATTTGCTTTTACAGCATCATGGCATCATCGTGAACAAACTATGCATCTGTTTCTTCTTTGTCCAGTTCGTCATACAACCTAAGATAGAAATCCAGCAGCTTAGAAAACGTGCTTTCACGGGTTATTTGAATTTCATTTATTGCTTTGATTTTCTCAAGTGCAACATCACTACAATATTCAAGAGGTATTCCATCATCCTCATTGTATTGTTGAAATTCCTTTACACCATCGATGGCCGCCATAGCAGGGTTAGTGCTATAATTATTAAGTGTTTCTTTAAGACTATTGATCATTTCGATCACTTGTTTTTTCGTATATCCTGTTTCTGACATTTCGTCTTCCTCCAATTCTATTGACGGAGGACACGCAAGACATATCTTATTATCATCAATATAGCGTGCCCTGCCGTTCTTAACAAGATTCCTTGCCCTTTTCGGGTAGGTCGCTTCATATTGATTTCCATTCTCGTCAACAACAATCACGTTTTTTGCTATGGGTGCCGCCCCCTTTGCGTTGATCATTATGAAAATGCGAATACCGTTTTTTATGATGGGTGTCCTCCCCGCTTCGCAATTAGATTATCTCATATCTAAATATCATTGTCAAGTCTCTTTTGTGGCAACTATCGTTTCAATTTTCGGATTAATGTCAGAAATATAGTTAACGATAATGATTTAAGGCTTAATTAAGCGACGATGAATGGTATGCCACAAGATCTCCGTCAATACCCGAATAGATAAAGATGTCGGAATAGTTTGTTTCAATGGTCCAGCAAGGAACTAGAAATACATTTCCGTTTCCGCCGATTGTCAAAGAATAGCATCTGCCAATGGAAGCTATTGTAATGTTTCCGTATGGTCGTGCGTTTTTGAGGTCATTTTTTGCCTTGAAAAGTACACCGGAGATGTCAACAAGTGTTATTGTGTGAGGAATGCCGGAAGTAAGAAAATTCCAATTTCCAGTTGCCTCAACCACTTTTCCGTCTTTGATGATACATATGATATTGTTTCCGTTCACGGTCATTCCGTCAATTGTTCTCGTGCAAGAAGCTGAATAGATATCGCCTGAGCGATATACCACAACTCTTGTGTCTATGATTATGGAGGAATCCGATTCAAAACCACTGCTGCCGTTTTGCAGGAATTCTTTTGCCGTTGCTTCAGCTTCAGTAAGCTTGTCGATTTCCGTCGGCGGAATATGTTCGTTGTAATTCAGAGAAAAATAATCTTCTTCCGGATCAAGCTTGTATGTTATGCTGAAATCATTTCCGAATGTCAGGGTGCTTCCGTTTTCAAGTACGATAATTTCATTGCCCGGAACGATATACGACTGTTTTATTTTGCTGCCTCCGAGAAGAGGAGCTACTGTACTGGAATACTCGTCGTATTCAAACTCATAAACGGTTCCCGTCATTACCCTTTGGGGTATCATGGACCTGTCTATCGTTATATTGCTTTTTTCAAGTATGCTTACTGCAGCATCAATCGTATCATCGGAAATAAAGTTCACACGCCTGTATGCACTGGCAAGAATTACCGAAATGATTATACAAGCGATAAACAAAATAATTATGAGAAAGGGAAGTATTCTTTTGTGTTCCATATTCCCTCCTGCAATTTAATCCGGAATTGTTGCTCCCGTGTCATTTTAGTCTATGGCGGCCCATTCCGCGGACACCGCATCACTTTGGTAATTTCCCCTGTAAACAACCGTTACATTTGAAGGGACATGCGATTTCTTTTTTATCATATCATAGAACCACCATTCGGTGAACATCTCATTTCTGACACCGAGGTTTCTTACAGACATCGTGTATAGCCTGAAAGATACAAGATTTCCGTTTGTAAAAGAGATGTCAAGGGCGTGGTCGATTCCTTTTATCGGAATATTATCATAGAAATAATCGAAAACAAGTCTTACAGTCCTTCCGGTGGATGATACTGACACCAGGCCTATATCGGCTACACCGCCCGCATAAATTCTTCCAAGGTTTTTAAAATCCGAAAAAATTATCGCAGATGCTTTTATATATTTGATAAGAGTGCTTCCTTCTATATCTGAGACATTCAAAACCGGGTCCGGAATGTCATCTTCCGCAGCCTTGAAATCTATGTAAGTATCTTCGATCGTCAGCACTCCCTGCCTGTCTGTGTAAGTTGAAACCGAGTCCTCCAGTCTTGTGCTGAGCAACTTATCGGGATTCATCCCGAAGAGCTTAAGCAGATATGTGATTTCTGTTTGGCTGCTTCGCATTGTGGTCGCTGATCCGTCTGACATCAGAACATTTCTTGTTATAAGTGCGTCAAGAATAATAGGTTCTGTCTGTGAGGCGCTTTCATACCCGCTGAACTCAAATGAAAATTTGAATTCATGCATGGAAGAAGAGAAGGAACTTGACAGTCTGCTGAGTATATCGGCACTGAGTTCACCTGATTCTGTGATGCTCGTCGGAGTAAAAAGATATGATTTGCCTCCAAAGTCTCTTGTTATCAAGAGCGGGCTTCGCTCCGGTTCATCTGAGGGTATCAGCAGCATTTCATATATGAATACGTCTACTTCATCTCTGCTGTAAGTCAATGACGAAATGTAATCGGTCATGGAGAAAACCAGGACATCCGGATATTCGTTGTGATATCTGAAATATACTGAATTTTCCGCTTTCGCAAAAGACATCCATTCGTCATCAGATATCTCAGTGATGGAGCTGCCGAAAGACATCTCCGACAGGTATGGCGACAGGTTGTTATATATCTCTGACATGACATTTATTTCATATGTGATCCCGAGTCTTTTGCCCTCAGAAGTGATGCCTATGAATTCCGGAACCAGATACCCGCTAATGTCATAATTGTCCTTTTCGTCATATGTGCTGATCTTTGCGGCAAGTGAAAGCGCTTCGGGAGGAGCCGACCGCTGATTGCCGAACAGCTGAATCAGGATTGATGTCAGAATTATCAAGACTGCAAACAAAAGGGCAGTTATGATTATAGGGAAAAGCGAATCTTTTTTGTGTGCTTTTTCCATTTGCTCCCCTCCTGTTTCCTTGTTATTTCTTATCTTCCTTTTCGTTCGTTTCGACGTTCAGGTGGCATTCGACAGGCAGCTCTATTCTGACTGAAGTGCCTACATTCAGTTTACTGCTTATTGATATATTTCCGCCGTGAGCTTCTATGATTTCCTTTGCAATGGCAAGGCCGAGACCGGTTCCTCCGGCATCCTGGCTTCTTGATTTTTCAACGCGATAGAATCTTTCGAAAAGGTGTGAAAGATCGTCTTCAGGAATGCCTATTCCGTTGTCTGTGATCTGAAGCACAACAGTGTTTGATTTTGTCGATGAGACCTTGAGGTCTATGTGCCCGCCCTCGGGTGTGTATTTTATGGCATTTGAAATTATATTTACTATGACCTGCTCGATCCTCTGTTTGTCTGCGGTGATAAGAGGTATATCCACTTCGGCTCCGAATGACACTTCATGATTCTTTTCGCCGAATTCAGGTCTCATGACGTCACATAGCCTGCGCACTGACTGTTTGAAATCGAATGTCTCGATATTCCATTTCGTTCTCTTGTTGTCAAGTCTTGAAAGAACGAGCAGATCGGAGACGATTCTCGTCATTCTGTCGCTCTCGGAGAGCACCATGTCAAGGAAGTAATCCCTGACGTCGGCTTCCATATCAGGATCCATGCGTACGGTTTCCGTTGCTCCTTTGATGGAAGTCAGCGGGGTCCGCAGCTCATGAGAAACATTGGCAACGAATTCGCGTCTTGATTCATCGAGTTCATATCTTCCTGTCACATCGTGAATAATGAATACGGAACCGGCATATGTGTCGCTGTCTTCCGAATCCCTTATTCTGGCATAGCTTACATCGTATACTCTGCCGTTGCAAATGCGGTCGCGGAAAATAAGGCCGTTCTGGTTATCTTTTTCATTCTGTTCCGCCGCATTGTTTATATCCTGTGGGAGATCAAGCATCTCGGCACATTTTTCAGGTGTCAGATCACCTTCCTTGATGGCATCTGCGAATATTTTGGCCGCACTGCCGTTCAGGTGGAGAAGTTCGCCAGATTCGGTGAATGCAACCAGCGCATCGCTCATGTACGAAAGTACGGTATCAAGTTTTTCTTTCTCTCCTTCAACCTCATCGATCGTATTCTTAAGCCTTTCTTTCATGTTATTGAAGTTTTCGGCAAGAACACCGATCTCATCGGAAGAGTGCACGTTTATTTCTCCCGAGAATTCTCCCTCGGCAACTTTCTGTGTTCCCTGGGTAAGAGTCTGTATGGGGGATGAAATTGACTTTGCCAGGAAGAATGAAAGAATAACCGCTATAATTATGCCGAGAAGCATAGCCTGAAGCACTATCGAGAAAAGCATTCCGTTCATGGAGCGCATCTCTTCAAGTGAATCTCTGACATATATAATTGTGTAATCCTCGCCGTCTTCACCGATAGGGATTCTTATTGCCCAGTCGGCATATTCGGAGGTCCTCTTTACATCATTTGAAGATTTCTGACTTATTATATTAAGCATGTTGGGAGTGATTCCGAGTTCGCTCCCGAGTTCCGCATCGGAACCGGTTATAAGTTCGCCGTCCGAATCCAGTATATAATAGTTGCGGTACTGGTCTATGCCGAGGTCAACAGCATAGGAATTAAGTATCCTTTTCATTTCATAAGGGTAATTGTCAGATGACGAGACGGATTTCAGTTCGCTCATCAGAAGACTGTCTTCGGTGAATGAATTGTTCATCTGTCTGACAAAATCCTCCTCATAATATGAGGTGACTCCGTTAAGAAGAATTGCACCGACAGCACACATTACGGCAACTATGAATATCAGCAGGATTAGTACGACTTTAAAATACAGGCTTTTAAACATCTGTATGGGATCCTGCTTTCCTGATTATTTTTCCGGGTCGCCCTGATCGTCCCAAAGGTA
>CACXBN010000126.1 GCA_902765885.1 uncultured Ruminococcus sp.
AAATATGCCAATGCCATGCCTCTTTATCGTATGGAGAGAGATATATCCAATTACATATCCATCAGCCGGCAGAACATCCGCATCGAATACGACGGCATCGGTTTTATCCCGATCAATGAACTGATGAGAAGCAGCGGCGTGATTTACGCCACGCCGCTGAAAGAAAAAACAATATTCTGTTTTATGAGCACCAGGTATTGCGGGTAGCTTTTCACATGCGGACATAGCTAACGTAGGTCTCTCAGTTGTTCTGTGCGGCTCTCTGACCGCACTTCGGTTATATGGCAAAGAAATATCATGTCACCTCCACAGGTATTCGCGAAAATTAACAAAAAGACTGACCGTAAATAATCGATGATCGATCTTACAGTCAGTCTTTTCTTAATATACATATTCAGCGCCATGGAGCCGGAGATGAGGGAAAAATATCAAGGCAGATCATCAGTTCCCTCCGTCCCCTTCTCAAGTATCAGAAGTTCTCCTGGGATGTCTTTCCATACAGTGTATCCTGCGCCAAGATATCTGTTCATGCTTTTCTCGTCGAGATGAGGGTAATAATAGACTACATAATCCACGTCATCTTCATCCTGGTGGTATGCTATTTCATACAGTTCTTCATGACGGGAAAGGTGTGCTACAAGCGGAGACGACACATTGAGTGAGGCATCTTCCGGAATCGTCTCGAGGATCTCTGTCATGTGCATATACTTTTCCCTGTTCTTTGTCCACCTTTCCGAATTTGTGTTAAGGTAAGGGATTACGGTGACTATGTAAAGGCAGAGGCATGCAGCGGCGCCGGCCGAAAGCATATTTCTTCTGAGATTCACGCTCATTTCCGAAAGATTCAGTATCGTGCCGTAGAACAGGAATGCCATTATTCCGAATGAATACTGGAATCCGATGTTATACTGATACTGGTACATCGTCAGAAGGTTCAGAAGCATCGGAGCCAGGAGAAGCCATCTTGAAGCTTTCTTTGTGATAAAAGGAATGAACCCGAGGCATAAAAGCATTTCGAGAGCATACACTATCTTGCCTATTCCCCCGGATGACGTGCTGAACAGCTGGGTCAGGACATACCCCGGATTAACGACGATGGTTTTCAAAGCGTCGAGAAGTCCCGAATCCGTGTCGAATATAAGGTTGTCAAACCTGTTTATCATCACGCCTTTGACTGCGGGGTTAGCGCTCTCGCCAAGAGCCAGGTAATATTCACTGACTGCTGAGGCTGAATTGTTCATTACCGTCGTTACGATCACAAAATACGCGATCCCGGCAGCGCCAAGCAGAACTCCGTGCAGATACTTTCTTTTTGACAAAATGATATATATGGCAAAAATGACGACGTATACAGCCGCATCTTCCTTTACCGCCATGACCAGAAGCGCGAAAACATAAAACGGGATCCACTTTTCCTTCTCATAGAAGAAGAACATCCACAGAAGCAGCGGGACGAGAAAACAGTTTTCATGAAAATCGTACAGACAGCCGCATGAAAGTGCAGGATATGCCGAATAAACGAAACACATGAGGAGCATCGTCTTGTTTCCAATCTTTAAGTGCCGGCACAAAAGCATGAGCGGTATTATTCCGCTGAAGCATATGAGAGCCTGACCTATCTGCAGCGTGAGCGGAGACTCAAAGACAGCATAAAACGGCAGCAGAAGATACATTACGGGAGAAAAATGCACAAGAAAGTGTGACATGAGAACATCCCGCTCGGAAGTGACAAACGGGACCCCCGTTTCCTTCATATAATGAAAAGACTGGCAGAACAGTCCAAAATCATAGTTTCCGGCCGTAAATGTCATGTACCTGAGGGATGTTATTACCGCAATGACCGTACAGCCTGCGGCTGCAAGCAGCGCCCCTATGATAACCGCAGTTTTTCTTCCCGTTTTTATTCTCTCAAGCAGCGGCGTGTTCCGGAATATGAAATACACGATCACAAGAGAGTACGCAAGAATCACTGCAATGAGAAACATAAAGCGGCTGATATCCTTTTCGTATATCAGGCCAAACGACACGGTGGGAGAACCGTATAAGAACAGCCATCTGACAACACATACGGTTGCTGAAGCAAACATGAGCCACGAATCCGTGTGTATTCCTCCCATAAATGCTCCTATGAGAGAATACAGCGCAAAGAAAGCCGCGATCCAGAGAAGCATTTCGAGAACCGATGTTTCCCTGGCAAAAGCAAGTTCCGTAAATCTGCCCTCGCCGAACGCCTTAACGGCAGCAAACGAAAGCCATGAGGCAAAAAGCCTGCATATTGTTTTTTCCATACTGAAGGGCATCTTCGGAGGAAACGAGAATATTTCGGACGGTTTTATCATATGTTCACCACATCAGGATAAATATATAGTTGTATGACGTTATTATCTCTTTTTTTGTTTCATTATAGAATAATATCACCATATTATCAATGAGGTTTCACAAAATAAAGCCACACGCTAAAACCTTTCAGGACATATGGTCGGCAGACCGACCGTAATAATTCTTGAGGAGCAAGAAAAGCAAAGGAATATGGGATTGTTTTTTATATAATAAGACGGACGGTTCATAACCTCCCAAAGATTTTTTGTTATCATTATGTCAGGGGAAAACCGTATGGATCTGTTCCGGGATGTATCCCTGATGATTCAAAACGAAAAAATAGTCTTGTAAGAATCCGATGTTTGTCGTATAATTCATAAAGGAAATATAGAGGAACGGATTTCTACGTTTTTTCAT
>CACXBN010000127.1 GCA_902765885.1 uncultured Ruminococcus sp.
AAAAATCTCGGTATAGGGTTCCCGAAAGGAAATGTAAAAGAAATCACAGATGCTCTTGAAACAGAAGATTTCATGGGCTGGGAAAAGTGCAGCAACAAAGTGGCTGGAGAAGCTCTTGAAAACGGTACTCCCGTTATAGCTGTCAGCTGTGGCAAAGTCTTTGTCGTCACAGGAGACAGAAGTGCAACTGACATATCCGAAAAAGGAGTTGTGAATCAGGAAGAACTTAAGAATGTACCTGGTGTTCAGCTGTACATGTACTCTGGCGAGACAACAGATGAGCCTGGAGATTTCCCTCACGCTCCTCATTTCAATAGTGATGTATATATATACAACAGTATCACGGGAAAATACATGAGGGCATCAGGAGAATCACTCGTTATGGCATCTGGTCCGATTTCACCTACTGATGATTCATGCAAGTGGAGAATCTCGTACCGGTCTGGAAGTGATGATTGTTATATTTCTCCTGTGTCAGACCCCTCAAAACGACTTTGTGTGGATGGCAATGGAAATGTATATCTTGAGAACTCGAATCTTTATATGCTGACTTTGAGATGGGAAGTGCTAATGACTAATATATATGGCGATGACTTCCTTATAAGAAATATATACACATCCGGCTATTTGACAAGTGCCAATGCTGCTCCATATATGAATGCCACAAATACTATATTATCTGAATGGAATATTTGTGATATTAGCGGACTTACAGAAGCTGCACTCACTATGAACTGTAATATAAACCAAAAGTATTATATGAATGACTTCAACATTATAAACTGGGGATGCGCTGTCTGTGCATGCTGTGATGTTGCTTCGTTCTACCATGGGAGCGCATACACTCTTGCCGATATGGCAGACGCAGAAGTATATATTCCATGTCAGCCAGGTGACCCGACAGGAGATTCAGGAAGTGCATGGTGTTATTTTTATAACGCTCCTTCTGCTTACTTCACCGAGTATGTTGTAGCCACAGAAGAACAGGAACAGGCACGTCAAGCGATAAAAGAAGAGATACTCGCAGGCAGACCTGTTGTTGTAAAAATTGGTGCAGGTAGGAATGAACATTATGTTGTAGCGTATGGATTTGAAAACAACGCGGCTTCAAACAATGACATAAAAGTTCTGGATCCCTGTAATCTTAATTCAAGCTTCACTCATCCGGATTACGGTATATCTGCCTCTTATGATGCTAACGGACAGACCCTTTCTCTTGCCGCTTCTTTGGCTGAGCAAGGCAATTCAAGCAATGTCTATAATGTCATTTCTCTTTTAAAGACAAGTGCCAAGAGTTAGGCTCTTAATACATGAAATTATGGTTTTGCGTATCTGCAAATGGTAATTACCTAATTCTGTGCTTTATTGGCTATGGTTACCCACATGGCAGGGCGAACTGCTATACGGTCACTGTTGACCGGTGTTCCATAATAATCCAAACAACCTCCCTCGTATTTTATTATTTCAGCCTTGGAATTTGACATGCCAGGATTACGAATCCACCAAATACATGTTGGGCTTCCGAGTTCCACATACAAACCCCATTCTTCTTCGGTCCTTTCAACAACTGAATTGATGGTATATGTACCACGGGCAATTGCGTATTCGGATGGAACACAAGCTAATGATACCGTATGCGGTCCCGGATAGCCAAAATTATTATCAATCTCTTTTTTAGCCAAAATGGAATTCGTTGAAATTTGACTCCAGCTTGGAATGAATATTTTGTCAAGAGTATCATTTCCAGGTTCTATAAGTTCCTCGGCGATATGATCATATGTGGGAAAGTGAACAGTATTCCCCTCTGCAATTACATTTCTTTCTAAGATCATGCTCTTTTCTGTAGAACTGAATGCTGTATTTATGAACTGATCATTGAGCCATTTTCTGAGGGAACAAGTTTCCCATGTAACATCCGTTTCGCTGTCGTTATACGGAACGCAGTCAAGCCCATATCTGCTTAACACAAGCAGGTCGTTCCCATTTCTCTCAAGCACGATCCACTCTATTGGTTCGGCACCATTAACCATATCGTTATCCTGTTCGTAGGATCCAAATATTATGTAATCTCCTGTTTCTATTTCACTACAGTCGGAAATGTCATATGTTTGGCGCTTGTGTGGAGCAACAATTCTTGACAGTACTTTTGCCAGATACTCCCTTTTTACTTCTTCAAAGCGATGATAAAAATCAGTATAATAGAAGTCCAAAACACCTGATCTGCACAACTTCAAAATGTCTTGCACGTAAACATCATCAAATCCATCATTTATCCGAACATAAATTTTATCCTCTAACATTTCTTCCTTAACCACTGAACAAAGAACTGCGGCCAACTCACGTACTGTCACAAAGGAAGCATAATCTTCATATGCAGGAATAAAAACATCTTTCTCTTTGCAGTATGTTCTGTATGTATCGTACCAGACGTCTGTTTTCTCGAAAGCATAATCCGAATCAAACAGTAATGCATGTAATCTCGCAGCTACTGTAACCAGTTCTGCTGCTGTGACATTTTTGTCTGGGTCAAATACTCCATGTCCCTTACCATTCATTAATCCGTTTTCATAGACGTTACGAACGAATCTGTAACAATCATCATCAGGCGCGATATCCACGAACGTTGATTCTGAAAACACGTATCTCGGTTCAGATTCACTTGCTGCGAAAACACCCGAAACACACACAGAGGCCAGGAATAAAAAAAATAATAAGCAGCACAATGTTTTTTTGAACATTTGTTTTACCTCCAAAACAT
>CACXBN010000128.1 GCA_902765885.1 uncultured Ruminococcus sp.
ATCACCGCTCTTTTTGCATCTTGGGCAAACCGGTGTTTCTCCGTCCGGTACTTCAAAAATCTCTCCGCAAACTTTGCATCTGTATTTAGCCATGTCTGACTCCTTTGTATTATAGTAAATTTGAATTTGCCTACGAATTAATTATACCATTATCTTTGACAAAATAAATGAAAAAATTATTAAATTTATTCTTTTATATCATAAAACATTTTTTTCATATACGAAACTCTGTTTTTAAGCATTTTTTGAGTAGTGGGTGCACTCACCTTTGTGTCAAAACCATGCATTATTTATTTAATATCAAGTTGTATAATGAACATGTTGGTATTATTGACACTCATCGAAAATAACGATATAATAAACTGAGTTAATACGTTAATTTGTTAGACATTATTCTTTTCTTAAGGAGTATATTCTTAATGTCAATTGATCTTTCGCTCACCAATCTTATTAATTTTTTCGGAATAGCCACCGGTATCGGAGTCTGCGTCCTTTTTCTGTTTCTGCTGAATGACCCGCGTCTCCAAAAAGATGTCAGACGTTATTTCAGCCTGTTTTTTATTTCTGTCACATGCTACCTTCTTTTCCATATGACAAGAATGATGATGGAAGGTCTGTCAGGAACTGTAGTAAGATACGCACTTATTATTGTAACTTTCCTCGAATTTACCGTTTCAGGAATAATGACTTTTCTTATATCTATAATGATCCTTTATATTGCAAATCCTGAAAAAGCTAAAAAAGGATTAACGATTTTCCTTTTAACTGTTACAGCCATACATGTTATATTGCTTGTGATTTCGCAGTTTACCGATTTGTTTTATTATTTTGACGGGGATAATATATATCATCGCAGCAATCTTTATGCGGTATCGAATCTTCCGAGCGTTCTGATGTTGCTGCTTGACATTTACCTGTTGATTCGTTACCGCAATAAATATGATCCAAAAACGCTAAGATCATTTTGGATATATATGATCGCTCCGCTTGCAGGAATCATTATGCAGCTGATATTCCCGCAGATACAGTTTTTGATCTTCGCTACCACAATAGCCGGTATCAATATGTTTGTAACAATCATTTCGGTTCTTTCGGAACAATACCAGTTACAGCAGACAGAAAACGCCCGCTTAGAGACAGAACTCTCGATGGCAAAGAGAATACAGGCAGACATGCTTCCGAATATATTCCCTGCTTTTCCGGAGAGAACAGACTTTGATATATATGCGTCTATGGATCCTGCTAAGGAAGTTGGAGGTGATTTCTATGACTTCTTCCTTCTGGATGATGATCATCTTGCCATTGTTATGGCTGATGTTTCAGGCAAGGGAGTCCCTGCCGCAATGTTTATGATGATTTCGAAAATTCTCGTACAGAATTATACATTGGTTGGCAATGATCCAAAAGAAGCACTTGAGGCAGTAAACGAACAAATATGCAAAAATAACCGCGAGGAAATGTTTGTAACAGTCTGGCTAGGTATTTTAAATCTGACAAGCGGTAAACTGGTTGCCTCAAACGCCGGACATGAATATCCGGTTATGAAATCACCTAACGGAAAATTTGAACTCATACGAGATAAACATGGATTCGTTATAGGTGGAATGGAAGGCGTGAAATTTAAAGAATATGAACTTATAATGGAGAAAGGTGCCAAGCTTTTCTTGTATACCGACGGAGTTCCGGAAGCAACTGACATAGATAATGTTCAGTTTGGAACAGACAGAATGCTTGAATCTCTTAATGAATCTGCAAACGATACTCCAGAGCAAATAATTAAACATATGGATGAATCAATAAAGAAATTCATTAAAGAGGCACCGCAATTTGATGACTGCACAATGCTTTGCATAGAGTATAAAGGTAAATAATAAGATTGTATAGCTGAGAATTGATCGTAAATACCAAAAAAACCCATTCATGAACTTGAATGGGTTTTTTCTACTCCCCCAACTGGACTCGAACCAGTGACACCCTGATTAACAGTCAGGTGCTCTACCGACTGAGCTATGGAGGAATGCAAAGAG
>CACXBN010000129.1 GCA_902765885.1 uncultured Ruminococcus sp.
CGCGGATTTTTGAGGATCCCACGGCACATATGTATCCCTGATCACATACCGCACCGAATATCTTTGCGCATTCCCTGAATTTTTCGGGTGTTATCGACAGCATTTCCTTGCGCTCTTTTACTATATCATCATATGTCTTTCCTGATATGTATGCGATAAACGAACGCTGTGCTTTCTGAACCGGTGACATAGGTCTTTCATATTTTGCAAATGTACCTATGACATTTTTAGTCAGTTCCGCATCATCGATATCATAATTCTTAACAAAATCTTCTGTTGCAAAATATACTTTATCGGTTTCAGCGAGATTCGGATCTCTGTATGAATAGAACATCATATCGCCGGAGTCGTAATCCAGCCTGCATCCGCAGCCGTATGCTCCGCCCTTTACACGAATATTCTGGTACAGATGGTCTATATCTACTGAATTTATAACAATATTCATAGCTCCATCGGGTTCAATACCGGATTTTTTCAGATTACCGGCTCTGACAACATATTGTACTCTGGATGGTATCACGATTCCTTCATTCTTTCTGACCGGTTCAAAATGAGCTCCTTCACCGAGGTAGGCTCTTTCCAGGGATTCGAGTGAACTGACAAGCTTCGGAAGGCTCTTCTCGACATTCTCATAGCCTTCCTTGTCTGTTGCAAGGCTAAGTATGAGAGAATTCGGATCAAAAATGCAGTTTGATACCTTCTTTAGATTCTCGATGATCATATCAGCCTTTTTGTCGAATTCATTTACCAGATTACTGATAAAGAGATAATAGTCAAGTCCGGAAAGCTGTTCATTGAGGCATCCCATGGGAGAGTAGTACGATGCTGCCCTGCTCATTGCGACCACATGTCCTGCCATCATTATCATACCCTGTTTTTCCGATTTCATTTCGGCAAGCAACGCTCTCAGTCTCTGTTTGTCATCAAACCTGGACGAAGTAAGTATCTCGGAAACCGTGTCAATTGCATATTCAACTTTGTCTGCAAGTACTCTGATATTCACGCCGAACAGGCTGGCGTAATCATCCTGAGAAGCCTGTTTGCGTATAACAGTAGGAACAAATGTTATGCTACCGGTGTTCAGTTTTATATCAACGCTCAGATCGCTGTATTTTCTTTTGTCTGTATCGACTCTGCCCAAAAGTCCCGCAAGAATGCCGACGTACGGCACATACTCGTTTGGTATTTTTGAAAAATCAAAATACAGGTTTGCATAAGTGATTCCCAAAGTATCAACATCATGGAACACAGCTTTGCATCCGCCGATTTTTTTCTCTTCGATGTAAAGAGGTACTGTATCTTCCTTTATATCAGATCTTTCCAGCGACGGGATACAGGTCAGTTCGGCTTCGGTTGGAGGCATAGCCTGATATTCTCTTAACGACTTTGTCTCACTTACTATCTTTTCTATTTCTTCTTTCGAGAGACCTTTTTTATATTCTGCCAGCTTTTCTTTCAGTATCGTATTGTTTTTATCGGTATATCCTTTTTCCGGAACGAGAGTCACAAGAAGGCTGTGATCCGATTCGAGAATATATTTTCTTGCAAGATCCTCGTAAAAGCCGGTGCCCACCTTTTCTTTCAGCTTTTCAATATCGCGGAGAGTGTGCAGATACAGAAAGGCTGCGCTGTCGTCATACAGCCATGATGAAAGCATCTTTATGGCGTAATCCAGGCCCTTCGGGAAACCGCCGTAATTTGATTCTCTGAAATTGAATTCAAATGTGTTGATGGCAGCACGTATTGCTTTTTCGTTGATGCCTTTTTCCACCTGCTCACGAACGGTATCCATGAGTATATTATAGAACCTGTCAAGATCCTTTTCATTTGCATTTTTGACTATTACCAAGAACGCGTTCTCTATCATGTGTTCTTCAAATCCGCCGTAGATTTCTTCTCCTATTCCCGCTTTTATGAGCGCTTCCTTCACGGGTGCGGAATCCGAATCTATAAGAACATTTCCTAGAATGTCGCATGCGCGTTTTTCGAAAGAATCAAGTGAGGAGCATGCTATTGAAGAGAATGAAAAATATGCTTTTCCTTCAGTTTCTTCATTTTCTCCGCCATCGTAAACTCCCCTGTATCTTCTGGGAGTCTTTTCATTCCATCTGGGCTGTGGCTTTATTTCTGTATGGAAATCTATCATATCGAATTTTGACAGATATTCCTTATCCATCCACTCCAGTCTCTCATCCATATCGCAGTTGCCGTAGACAAAAATATATGAATTTATGGGATGATAGTATGTGCTGTGGAATTTTATAAAGTCCTCGTAAGTGAGCGTGGGTATTACATCCGGGTCGCCGCCTGAATTGACACCGTAAACCGAATCCGGCAGAAGATGCATCTGGGTCGCATCGTATATCAGGCCGTCAGGAGATGAGAGCGCGCCCTTCATTTCGCTGTATACAACGCCATTGATTTTAAGTTCATCATCGGGGTTGTCCATTTCATAGTGCCACCCCTCCTGCATAAAGGTATACTTGTTGTTGTATATATTGGGATAAAAGACTGAATCCATATACACATGCATCAGGTTCTTGAAGTCCTTGTCATTGCAGGAAGCCACTGGATATATTGTTTTGTCCGGGAAAGTCATGGCATTGAGAAATGTCTGAAGAGAACTTTTCATAAGTGTCATAAAAGGATCTCTGAGGGGAAAATTCTTAGATCCGTTCAGCACACTGTGCTCAATTATGTGCGGAACACCCGTACTGTTTTCTGGCGGAGTCTTAAAAGCCGCGCAGAACATCTTGTTTTCATCATCATTGGCCATAACGCAAATTCTGGCTCCGGATTTCTTATGTCTCAGAATAATACCGGCCGTTTTGATATCATCAAGATATTCTTCATACATCAGTTCATATGCATCATTTTTCTTAAGATCGGAATAGGATTTTATCATATTCATATCTGGTCCCTTTCATCAAAAAATTCATTTGATTATACATCACAAAAATTTTGATTTCAACCACATATTTGTTAACTGTATTTTGCATGGATTTTGTTTCAGTAGCGTTACACAGCCACAATATAATTGTAAATTGCCATGTCGCTGTAATATAATCGGAGATGGTGTGCGCGTCTTCCTGTGTGAGCGCATACTGAGGCCTAAAACAAGAAGCCACCCACTCAGGCTTAATCAGTCAAATGTATTTGTTATGAAAACGAAAAAGAAAACAAAATCACTCAAGCTGATACGGTCCTTTATGACGGGATGCTATCATCTTTTTATTCTCTGTATAATCTCCTCTCTCCTTGCATCGCTTTGTGAGCTCATTATACCAAGAATAATCAGCTTTGCCATAGATACCGTTTTGGGAGGATCATCAGCTGATTCATCATCTTTACCACAGGCAATAATAGAAAAACTTAATATAAATATCCACGGTGACAATACAATTCTGATTTTCGCCGTTGTTATATGTGTCCTGGCCGCCCTTCTTGGAATATTCAAATACGGTGAAGCCGTATTTGACAGGAAGGGTTCAGAGAAGCTTGCAAAAAACATGAGGGACGGCCTTTTCGGCCATATCGTACATTTGCCTTTCTCATGGTTTTCGAAACAGAAAACCGGAGACATAATCCAGAGATGTACATCGGATGTCGAACTGGTAAGGGACTTCCTGTCAGAACAGCTGACTTATGTAGTAACCACGGTGATCATGATTGCACTGTCGCTGGTTTTCATGTTTTCGGTCAATATTGTCGTTGCAACCGTATCACTGATGTTCGTGCCGTTAATTGTCGCTTTTTCTTTGATTTTTCACATGAAAATAAGCAATCAATTTGAAAAAGCCGACGAGAACGAAGGAAAGCTCAGTGCCATATGTCAGGAAAACCTCACAGGCGTCAGAGTTGTCAGAGCATTCGGTCAGGAAAGATATGAGATTTCCAAGTACAAAAAGCAGAATGATCTTTACACAAACGATTGGATAAGACTCGGGAAAATTCTTTCGGTTTACTGGGCAGTGGGAGATATAATCTCCGGCATTCAGGTAATGTCTGTCCTTGTTGCGTCAACCGTTCTTTGTGTCAACGGCACTCTTTCGGTGGGCGAGCTCGTTTCACTTGTCCTTTACAATTCCATGCTCGTGTGGCCGGTACGTTCTCTTGGCAGAACAATATCGGAAATGAGCAAAGCGGGAGTATCATTAAAAAGAATCGACGGCATTATGTCTGCCGAAACGGAAAAGGATGCCCCCGACGCAGTTGAATGTGATCCGGAAGGAGATATCTCTTTTTCGCATGTCTCATACTCATTCGGCGGAGAGAAAAAAGTACTTGATGATGTCTCATTCACCGTAAAGAAAGGTCAGACAGTCGGAATTATAGGAATGACAGGGAGCGGAAAATCCACACTTGTTTCACTTCTGTGCAGACTTTACGATCTTGACGAAGGCGATGGCAAGATAACGATCAACGGTACGGATATCAGAAATATCAAGCTTGAATCGCTAAGAAAAAACGTTGGAATAGTTCTGCAAGAACCGTTCCTTTTCAGCAGAACGCTAAAAGAAAACATAGGAATCTCTTTTAATGCCATAGAGGAACACGAGTTTGAGATAAAGGAAGCTGTGCGTGAGTCATGTCTCGAAGATACAATAGACAATTTCACCCAGGGCTACGACACAAAAGTCGGAGAAAGAGGAGTGACACTGTCAGGAGGCCAGAAACAAAGAACGGCTATAGCCAGACTTTTGGCAACAGATCCCCCGATTATGATTTTTGATGATTCTCTCTCGGCTGTAGACAGCGAGACTGACGCAAAGATACGTCGCGCCATTGTTGAGCACAGCCGCGATAAAACAGTTTTCATCATTTCTCACCGCACCCAGACCATCGCGGGATCTGATTTCATCATTGTATTGTCAGGAGGAAAAATAGCTGAATCCGGCACTCATGAAGAACTCATGAAAGAACACGGTATATACAGAAAATTGTACGATATTCAGCACTCATTTGCGACTGAAGCTGCAGAGGAGGTGAGTGCGTGATGAACGAAGAAAAAATACATCATCTGAAATTTTTCGGAATTCCGAAACTCCTTCCGTACCTAAAAAAATATGCTACGCAGATGATCGTGATGATTATTTTTGCCCTTGCGGGATCGGCTCTTGATTTGGCATTCCCAAAATTCCAGGAATATGCGATCAATGTGTTCGTTGCTCAAGATCATCTGAACGGTATTGCGGTATTTGTCATTGTTTATGTGGCAGTCATACTTCTTAAAGTAGCGGCAGATACAATCAGTTCATTCCTGGGAACAAAAATGGAAATGAAAGTTGGAAGAGACCTGAAACAGGCTTCATTCAATCACCTTCAGACTCTCTCGTTTTCATATTTCAATCAGAACAGTGTCGGATACATTCTTTCGAGGGTGTCAAGCGACACAAACAGGATAGGGACCCTGATCTCATGGCATTTCCTTGACTGCATCTGGAATCTGACATATATGGTTGGAGCGCTTGTGATAATGTTTATCACCAATGCCAAACTGGCGCTGCTGGTTCTGATAATCGTTCCCCTGATCACGGTAATCGTCTCACTTGTTCAGAGGAAACTTCTTTCATCTCACAGAATGATACGCGAAAAGAACTCAAAGATAACCGGCGGATTCAACGAGGGAATCACAGGTGCTAAGACTCTGAAGACATTGGTTGCGGAAAACAAAATGTTCGGAGAGTTTTCCGAAGATACGGAAAACATGCGAAAGCTGTCCGTAAGAGAATCCAGATATCTGGGAATTCTCAGGGGAACTTTGAATATTGCATCATATGTTGCGCTTGCGATTGTGCTTAAAGTCGGTGGAGATTTCACAGCCGAAAATCTTATGGCTGTCGGTACGCTCTCACTCTTCATGTCATATTCAGTCGGGCTTATGACTCCCATAAGATGGGTAATATCGGCAATATCACAGCTCGTAAATATCCAGGTCAACATAGAAAGATTTTTCGGGCTTATGGAAACCGAATCCGATGTCAAAGACAGTGATGAGGTAAAGGCAAAATACGGAGACACCTTCAATCCGAAAAAGGAAAATTGGGAAGAGCTCAAAGGCGATATAGAATTTGAGAATGTTTCATTCAAATATCCGGACGGAGACGAATATGTTCTTACGGATTTCAATCTGAAAGTTCCGTTTGGAACGAATATAGCCATCGTAGGAGAAACTGGAGCCGGAAAGTCAACTCTCGTAAATCTGGTATGCAGATTCTATGAGCCGACAAACGGCAGGATCCTTATCGACGGTAGAGACGTCAGGGAAAGATCACAATTATGGCTCCACTCGAATATAGGATATGTTCTCCAGACGCCGCATCTGTTTTCAGGATCCATAAGGGACAATCTCAAGTATGGATCTCCTGATGCCACCGATGAAGAACTGATGGATGCACTGAGACTTGTCTCTGCTGAGGACATAGTGCTGCATTCACCGGAAGGACTGTCCATGGATGTTGGTGAGGGAGGCGACCTGCTCTCAACAGGAGAAAAACAGCTGATCTCATTTGCACGAGCCATAATACACAATCCAAAAATACTCATACTTGATGAGGCAACTTCATCGATAGACTCATTTACTGAACAAAAAATACAGTCTTCAATAAAGAAAGTCATCGAAGGCAGAACTTCATTCGTCATCGCACACAGACTGTCCACGGTAAAAAACGCAGACAAGATTCTTGTCGTCAGGGACGGAAAGATAGTCGAATCAGGAAGTCACAGCGAACTTATCAAGGCAAAAGGATACTATTTCGATCTCTATACCGAACAGTACCGTGAAGACGAAACCGCGGCCCTGAAAAAATCCATCGAAGAGTCTACATGAGGTTTTTATGAATATAGAAACAGAAAGAAAATTTCTCATAGAATCTCCGGATATCTCCATTTTGGAAAACCAGCCCGGATTCAGAAAAAGAAACATAGTCCAGACATATCTCATTCCCCTTTCAAAAAGCGAAAAGAACAGAAGGGTGAGATGTATAAGTGAAAACGGACATGTGAGCTACACCTATGCCGTTAAAAGAAAAATATCCGTTCTCAGCCGTGAGGAAAACGAATTCACGATTTCCGAATCAGAGTATGAATCACTGAAGCGTGAGGCCGTATCGGAACTCACAAAGACAAGATACTCCTTTCCTTACAGTGGACACACTATTGAAATTGACGTTTATGCCGAGAACATAGGCAAAAAAAAGCTTAAGGGCAAGGCAGTATTGGAGATAGAACTGAAGAGCGAAAGCGAACAGTTTGAAATACCCGATTTCATAAATGTTCTTGCTGAAATAACCGGAAACGGAAACTATTCCAATATGAAACTGGCTCAAAAAATACAGTTATGAAAATGACCGCTTGTCCAAAAAGGCAAGCGGCCGTTTTTTTTAGCTCGGTTTGAAATTTTTAATGAACTCTTTTGGAGACTTAAAGGTCGTCTTTTGGATAACTTTATCCAGAATCAGTATCAGCTGAGGGAGCACCGTCAGGACGAGAATGACCGAAACAAGAGCACCCCTGCCGACCGCAAATCCTATATGACCGACATATACATCGCTCACTCTGAAGCCGATAAGCATCCCGGCAACCGTAATTATGGCGCCTGAGGTCAGAACAGTCGGGAAACTGTCGGAAACCGCCTTTATCATTGCATCTTTCTTTTCCATATTCTCACGCGCATTCATGTATCTGTTCATGATGACTATTGCGTAATCTATGGTAGCGCCCATCTGTATTGCTGAAACGATCATATATGTTACGAAAGAACATCTGATTCCCATGAAGTACTGCAGTGAAAAATTGATCCATATGCTGCCCTGGATAACAAATACGAGAGCCGCTGCGGTTATCGTGCTTCTGAAGGTGAAAAGAAGAATGATGAACACGAACACGATGGTGAGAACGCAGATAAGTACCGAATCGCTTTCGAACGAATTTCTGAGGTCACGGGCACTGGTGATATCTCCGACTATAACGGATTTGCCTTCTCCGTAAAGCGAATCGGCTTCTTTCCGGATATTCTCGACCAGCTGCACTCCGCGCTCGTCTTCCGGAAGAATATCGGAAGTCAGAACTATTCTGCTCATAGTCTTTCCCTTCAGCTGCGAATATCCTTTTTCGATTGGTCCTCTTATTTCATCAAGATTTCTCTGCTGTACTGGGTCCAGATCCACGATTCCCGTGTCTATTATCCTGAACATAAACATGAGCATATCGACAAGAGGAACTTCATATCCTTCAGGATCCTCAGCGTATTTTGCTCTGAATGAAAAGCGCGCGTAAGAAGTATACAGTTCTCTTATAAGCGACTCATCCACACCCGTAAGTGCTGAATATTTATGATAATCATAAGGTTCGGTGAGGCTGAGGTTATCGCCAAATCTTACAGCAGCAATACCGAATGCCGTTTTTATTCCGTCAAGTCTGCCTGCGTTCGCTATGAGTGTTTCCTCTTTTTCGTAACTACCTACCGGCACGAGAACGGCTATGGATGTATCAGGACTGAAGGTGTCATTGATTTTGTGCAGCGCTTCTCTTTCATCCGAGTGGACAAGCTCTGTTATCGAACTGTCATTGAAAGCATATTCCGCTTTTCCGGAGAAATATATCGAAAGAGGCAGCAGCAAAGCAAAAACGATCAAAAACACCGGGACTTTTTTAGTGAGAATTCTTCCCCACGCATCAATTCTCGGGACAAGGAACTTATGTTCAGTCACCTTGAGAGGTTTTGACATCAGGTATATAAGCCCGGGCATCAGCAGAAATACAGTAAGCATGCTGCATATGATGCCTTTGATCAGAACTATGCCAAGGTCATATCCGAGTCTGAACTGCATAATAGTGAGTGCTGCCAGACCGGAGATGGTTGTCAGACTGGAAGACGAAATTTCAACAATCGATCTGGCCAGTGCCTTTCTGAGCGCAGTTCTTGCGGAGTCGTTTATTTTTCTTTCGTCATAATATCTGTGGGAGAATATAATGGCATAATCAATAGCAAGCGCAAGCTGCAAAATAACTGCCACTGAGTTTGTTATGGAGGATATCTCCCCGATCCAATAATTCGTTCCCATATTAAGCACTGCGGCTACAACAAATACTATGGCAAATATCGCTATTTCCAAAAAACTGTTTGATGTAAACAGAAGAACCAGGACAATTACCGCCGAAGCCAGCGCGACTACGGTCACCATTTCTCCTGCCAGTTTCTCCAAAAATGAGTTGCCCATCTTCATCGGAATATAGTATTTGTAGTCTCCAAGCTCATCTTTTATTGTTTCAAGAGTCTTTTCCGGGTTTGTATCTTCTGCTCCGAATGTAATTGAATACAGGGCACTTCCATTCTTGTAGTGCTCTTCCGTGTTATCAAAAGCAACTTCGGATACACCGTCAATCGATGCCATCCTTTCTGATATTCCGGCGGCATCCTCATATGATATATTTTCCACCATTATCCTGACCGACTGGAATGTGGTAAATTCTTCCTCCATTATGTCAAGGCCGCGTCTGGTTTCTGTCTCCGGGGAAAGAAATGATGTAAGATCGCTGTTGACTTTCGTCCACTTCATGGAAAAAGAGCAGAAAACCACTGCCGCAAAAAAAAGCAAAAAAATGATGTACCGGGATTTAATTATAAATTCCGCTATTCTTTCAAAAAGAGGTGTGTTTGAGGATGATTTATTATTATCGTTGCTTAATATCACAGTATTACCGAAACTTTCTTTTTATATTCTGAGGGCGACATACCCGTTTTTTCACTGAAGACACGGCTGAAATAAAGCTGATCCCTGTAACCCACAGTTTCCGAGATGTCTTTAAGTGTCTGTATATTTTGCTCAATCAGCATTTGAGCCCTGCTTATTCTGAGCGATGTCAGATATTCTTTGGGTGACATTCCTGTCTGATTTCTGAAAAGAGCTCTGAACCTGCTTACGGACATATCGCTCATTTCAGCCATTTTGTCTATGGAAATATCCTCTCCGAAATGACTGTGGATATACCCCAAGGCAGAGCCGATTCTTTTGTCTATTCCTCTGTTTCCGATTCCCTTTACATATCTGCCGACTTCAACTAGCATGGACATGATTTTTGAACACGTTGACATTTCAAAAAGAGAATCCCGGTAAGTAAAATCACTGAAAAGGCCCTCATAGTTCATTTTCAGAGACCACCCGTCCGATACGGTAATGATTTTTCTGTCGGGTATCCCGCATTCGCTCACGATTCTGCCCGCGTCAGCCCCGGTGAAATGAACCCAATAATACACTATTTTATCAGTAGTCAGTTTTTCGGATTCCTTACCGAACTTTCTGCCGCTGTAATGATATATGGTATGAGGATAATAAAGGATCACCTGTCCAGGTCTCATTATCTCAATTCCGTTTTCGGTACGAACTTCCATTTCCCCGTTTGCAAGATATTGGAGATAATAATCGTGACGACCTCTGGATGCCGAATCAAAATTGTTCGGAAGAACACATACCCCAACACAGTTAGGGATCAGAGAAACGTCATTTCTCTCTATATTATTACTGTCGCTTCCCAGATTATTATAATATGACTGCTCAAAAATCATTAGCGATTTCTCCATATAATAAACTGATTTTTCTATGGTATAAAGTCGAAAATAAGAGTATACTATTTAGTGGAAAAAATCAATAGCTGCGTGCAATTATATGTTTTTAATACCGCGCGGAGAATTATAATCAATTAATACAACTTATCGGAGGAATTATGAAAAAAACAAGAATCGCGCTTATCGGATGCGGAAACATCGGAAGATTTCACCTTGAACACTTTAAACAGATGCCCGAAGTCGAACTGGTAGGTGTCTGTGACCTCATTATAGAAAAAGCGGAAGTTTTTGCTAAGGAAATGAATTGCCCGGCTTTCAAAGATTACAAGGAAATGCTTGATGCCGTATCTCCCGAAGCTGTCTTCATCGGCATTCCTCCGTATTGCCATGGAGAGATAGAATTCACTTTGATTGAAAGAAAAATCCATATGTTTGTTCAGAAGCCCGTCGGACTGGACAGAAAGCTCATTCTTGACATAAACGACAAGATTCGTGAATCCGGAATCATCACAGCTTCAGGACTGCAGTTAAGATATGAAACCACCGTTCCGGTACTTAAAGATTTTGCATCAAGACACAAGATCGTTTCCTCCAGTTTCGTAAGAATAGGCAGAGTTCCGCAGATAGAATGGTGGAGAGACAGATCAAAATCGGGAGGACAGCTTGTTGAACAGGCTATTCACCAGGTAGATATGATGAGATACGTTCTCGATGACGAAGCGGAAGAAGTATTCTCATTCGGAAGCCATGACATCATTAAGGATATGCCCGGATTTGACGTGGAAGATATGTCCGTATCTGCAATCAGGTTCAAAAAAGGAACACTGGCCACATTCACTGTCGGATGCTATGCAACCGGAAATGAACCCAGCGAAAATAAGATGATCTTCGGTGCAACGGATGCCAGAGCTGATTACTTCATGCTCGAAAGACTGAAGGTTTACGGCGACAAAGTCGAAGCACAAGCCGAAAATGACAGTGCTGAAGTTGTCAAAGGTGACGGAAGAATCATATCTTCCGGCAACGCAACTATTTATCAGCCTTCCGGCGACTGTGGACTTGTGTGTGATAAAACATTTATCAAGGCCATCCAGACAGGTGACCCAAGCATAATCAAATCTCCTTATGAAGATGCCATCAAGTCCGTATTCCTTACACTTGCGTGCAATGAGTCCATGGTTACAGGTAAACCCGTGAAAGTGGACCTTGATTTCTGATAAAAAATTTCACATAATAAAATACAAGGCAGGGTCGCGAAAACATCGTGATTCCTGCCTTGCTTTGCTTTTTTGTAATCTCACTTTTTCCTGACTGCAATATTCAGGGCGATCTCTATCATATCCGTAAAGGTGCTCTGTCTCTCTTCCGCGGTTGTTTCCTCGCCAGTAAGCACATGGTCGGAAATCGTGCATATGGCAAGTGCGTTTTTCTTGAGTCTTGCAGCATTCATATACAGAGCAGCCGCTTCCATTTCTATCGCCATAACACCCATTTTGCCCCATGTTACGGCAGCCGATGTATCATCGCTGTAGAAAGTATCGGAAGAAAGCAGATTGCCGACGTGATACACGATACCTTTTTCCCTGGCAATCTCCACGGCGGATGCCAAAAGTTCATAGGATGCTATCGGAGAATAGAACCCGTTAATTCCGTACTGACTTACGTAATTCGAGTTTGTGCACGCTCCCATGCCGAAAACGATGTCTCTGACTTTGATGTCGGGCTGTATCGCACCTGCAGATCCTATTCTGATAATGTTATCAACATCATAAAATTTAAAGAGTTCGTATGAATAAATGCCTATGGACGGAATCCCCATGCCGCTTGCCATTACGGAAACATCCACTCCTTTATATTTGCCTGTATATCCGTTTATTCCCCTAATATTATTAACAAGTTTTGCGTCATCAAGAAACTTTTCCGCCACCATTTTTGCTCTGAGCGGATCTCCCGGCATCAGTACTGTTTTGGCAAAATCGCCCTTATTAGCCGAATTGTGCGGTGTTGACATATGCTTTTCTCCAATTCTCTTATTTGCTTTTAACTATTTTGACTATTCTGCTTGTTCCAAGCCTGTCTGCCCCGAGTCTTATAAATTCCATTGCATCTTCTATGGATGAAATTCCGCCTGCGGCTTTTATTTTCAGATGTGGAGCAACATGTTTCTTGAACAGTCTGATATCATCAAAAGTGGCACCGCCCTTTGAAAATCCGGTGGATGTTTTGATGAAATCGGCACCCGAATCGGATACCACCTCACACATTCTGATCTTCTCATCATCTGTCAGGAGGCATGTCTCGATTATTACTTTGAGTATGATCCGCCTGCCGCAGGCAGCGCCCGCGTCGTCGCAGGCTTTCCGGACAGCTCTAATATCATCAAGCACCTGTCCGTAAAGGCCGTCTTTCACCCAGCCCACGTTTATTACCATATCGACCTCGTCGGCCCCGTCTTCAACGGCGCATTTCGCCTCAAAGGATTTCACCCGGGTGATACTGTACCCGTTGGGGAACCCGATGACGGTGCAGATCTTCACCCTTCCGCCGGCATATTCAGCCGCTTTTTTCACGAATGATGCCGGAATGCATACCGATGCCGTATGATACCTTATCCCGTCATCGATGATGCCCCTGATCTGTTCCCATGTGGCGTCCACAGCCAGCAGCGTGTGGTCAACTTTTGAAAGAATCTCCTTGATATCCATATCGTTTTCCTCTGTTTCAGAATTATTTTCAACGAAATCGCAAAGTTTCCGCAGTTCCTCGGGATCGTCCAGACCGTGGGGATGGTGCCCGCAGCCTTTCCTGCACACGGAGAACAGCGGAAGTCCGGCCTCCCTGTAGGCTCTCTCAAGAAAAGCACCGTTCTCGGGATACGGTACCAGAACGTCGCGGTCGCCGTAAAGCAGCGCCAGCGGGAACCGCCCTTTTATGATACTGTCTATCTTATCGATGGGATGTCCGCGGTACGCCAGCAGTTCCTCCAGCTCAAAGCCGTATGCTTCCTTCAGCTCGTTCCAGCCCGTCTCGCCGTCCAGCGGTATGCCGCGCCCGAATCCCATGGGACAGCTGAGCAGATTCATGACCGGGGCATCAAGATACATTGCCGAAACATATCCGGGATACTTGGATGCAAAGTTGACGGAACAGAGTCCTCCGCAGCTCATGCCCTCAAGGCAGGCTTTTTCTGAGAGCCCGAACTCTTTTATAACGTGGCCGCAGAACCTGGCCTTGGCATCTGTATCCTGTTCCGTCCCCCATCTGTTTATGTTTTCCAGGAACAGCAGGTGCCATCCTCTCCTGATCATCTCAAGATGGAATGAGGGGAACGCATCAAAATACTCCATTTTGAGGATCCACCTTCTGCGGGGCTCCGGATCATCCGGAAAAACTATTATTGCATGTCTGCCTTCGAATTCAAAGTCGCCTCTTCTGAATCCGTGATATTCTGAATATGTCATCTTTTGACCTCAGTACCAGATGTCTATGTCGTTAATTTTTTCGTTAAGCTTTCCGTGTTCATCGTGTGTGAATCCCAGGGATTCAAGATACTTTTCTGCCTCGGCAAACCATGCCGTCATCCTTTCCGGGTAATGGCAGTCGGAAGTAATGATTACTCTTGCCTTTTTTTCGTGTATGGCTTTTAAAATATACGGTGCAGGATAAGGTATCGTTCTCAGCTTTCTGGCTATGGCTCCCGTATTGAGCTCGAAAGTATCGCAGTATTTCAGGCACTCTATGGCAGTATATGTTGCATACTCTCTGTATCTTTTATCTTCTTCGTCGATTTCAGAGTATTTTGTAACAAGATCAAAATGGCCGATTATATCGGGACTGCATTTTTTCACATGCTTTATGACACTGTCATAGTATGCGATAGAATAATCAGTCAGACTTCCCCTGAAAAGAAGGTCTGCAAGTTCATGCTGCATCTCTGCCGACCAGTCAACCGGATAGCTTTTATCTTTATATCTCAGTTCGTGAACAGATGCTATTTTGTAATCGAGTGCTTCGGTATTGATGTCTGAATCACCGTCCAGCTCGACTCCCGCGTAAACCCTTATTATTCCGTCGTACTCTTTTCTTATGTTTTTTATTTCTTCAAGATACGGTTCAAGCCCATCTTTTGACATCGAATAACTTGTCTGTAGCGGTGCATAGCTGTGGTCTGAAAAACCTATGGCATTGAATCCGCAGCTGACAGCGGTATCAACCATTTCTCTTATAGTTGCATGCCCGTCAGAGAATGTTGAATGTGTGTGAAAATTTGATCTTTGCATTTTGTTTTTAAAAAACGCCGCCATATCAGGCGGCGTAATTCTTATTTTTCTTCCTTCTTTTCTTTATTTTCGCATTTCTGGTTTGCTATTCCGCAGCTGGTCTTGCATGCGGACTGGCAAGATGTCTGACATTCGCCGCATCCGCCCTTTTTTGCACTTTCGCAAAGATTTCTTGTTTCTATTGTTTTGATATGGTTCATAATATCCTCCGTTTGTTGCTTTTCTTGTTATGATTCTATCACATTGCTTATTTTATGTCAATAGACACAAAACAATGCATCAATGCTATTTTGTTATCGTAATCTTGTTGATGACACCTGCAAGGTCAGGGTCGATTCCCTTTTCCAGACACATGCAGCATGCAAGATACTGGAAGAAAACAGCGGCTGTATATGGGAATGTGAACTCGCTTCCGGTGGCAGGCAGTTCTACGACAGTTGTGTTTTCAGGAGCAATAGATGCCTTGTCCGTGACAAAAATGATATCAGCTCCGACACCATGAAGTTTTCTGCAAATCTCCTCAGAGTCATCTTCGCTCTTTCCCTCAGGAGACAGCACGAATACGACATCGCCTTTTTTCAGCTGAGCTATCGGTCCATGGTGGAAATCAGAGATCGGGTAACCCTTCATTTTAATCTTGTTTGTTTCAAGCATTTTCAGAGCTCCCTCAAGAGCGATACAGTATGAAATTCCTCTCCCGAGAATAACTGCCCCGTCGATTGCCGCGCATTTTTTTGCCAGATTTCTGATCTCATCCGAATGCCTGTTCAGGAGACTGTCGACTGCAAGATGTGCTTTCTGAAGTTCATCAAGCAGCGCATCATTCCCGGCCCATACGGCACAAAGCGTTCCGAGAATCATCATCTGAGAAGTGAATGTCTTTGTCGCTGCTATGCTTGCTTCATGACCGCATCCGCAGAACAGATGATATTTTGCGTTCTCAGCCAGCGGAGAGTTCTCGTTGTTTGTCAGCGCTACGGTAACGGCGCCGTCCTTTTTCGCAGACTCTATGACTGCAAGGACGTCTTCAGCTTTTCCCGACTGTGAAACTCCTATTACAAGCATATCCGAAAGATCCACATGTGCCCCGTATTTAGTGAACACCGACGGTGTTCCGAGCGTACACGGTATGCCTGCAAAAATGCCGAAAAGATATTGCGCATAAATACATGCATGGTCAGACGTTCCTCTGGCTGCAAAATATATATGATGTATTTTCTTCTCTTTTGCCTCTTTGACTATATCCCTGATAACGGGAAGATTGATTTCTGCTGCCCTTTTCAGTGTTTCGGGCTGCTCTCTTATTTCTTTTTCCAGATTAATCATCTTTATACCTCTCGGTCTGAATGTAGCAGACTATTTTGCCTGTATTTTGTCTTTAAAAAAATCGTAAATTCCATCAGCCACAGCTTTAGCAAGACTATTCTGCCAGCTTTCGCTCAACATATTCTCATTGTCTGTTGGATTGGTGCAGTATCCTATCTCCAAAAGCGAAGCAGCGACATGTGTTTCTCTTGTTACGGCCAGGGTGTTATAATCTATAAGCTGTACGCTTTTCGTGTCTACCTCATGAGAAATTATGGACGCAGAAATGGATTCCGCAATAGGCTTCGACCAGTCGTTGACCTTATTGTAATTCTGCTCATAATATAGCTGCATTCCGGAAACCGAGTCATCATCACCGAACGCATTTACGTGGATAGATATAAAATAATCGATATCCAGAGTATTCACATAAACGGCTCTCTCGGTAGCGCTGAAGATATTGTTGAAATTTGAATCTCCGCCTTCCGGAATAGTTGTACCGTCATGTGTCAGGACGACTTCAAATCCGTTTTTTATGAGTTCGTCTTTCAGCTTAAGCGCAACCTGAAGAGTAATATCTTTTTCAAGATATTCTCCGAGATATCCCTCTCCGCAGCCTCCGTCTACAAAACCGTGACCCGGGTCAACGCAGACTATGATACCGTTTCTTTCTTTCGGAGGCGCCGTCTCTTCCGTAGTCTTGGTTTCTCTGCCTATTCCATCAGTAGTGTTGCTAATATCACGGGAAATGCCGTATCCTGTATCAGTTCCCTGAACAGCAGTTTTTTTGCTCTTCGAGCATCCGGAAAACATTGATACGATCAGTGCAAATACCAATGCTATCAGAATAAAATTAAAACCAAAAGTGTTTTTCTTCATCTTATCTCTTGGACAGCACATCAGACTCATACTGCTTTACGATCTTGAGCCATGCATCTGACCCTGACGGGACTCCGCATCTCTCACAATACTCATCCCATACTATGCCGAATGGAAGAGTCTTGATCTCTTCAAGGTATGCAAGCCTGCTCGTGTAGTCTTCATCCTCTTCAAATTTCTGAAGCATCTTCACCGGCTCAAGAGCGGCCCAGAGAATTGCTTTCTCCATGTTTCTGGCACCGATTGTCCAGCATGCGATACGGTTTATGGATCCATCAAAGAAATCAAGGCCTATATGGACCCTGTCACTGAATCCTCCGCGGTGGATCTCGCATGCGATTGCCTTCAGCTCGTCGTCAAGGATGACCACATGGTCACTGTCCCAGCGGACAGGTCTGGAAACATGGAGCATTATTCCCTTCATGTATTCGAGGACGGATGATATCTTATCGGATATCAGTTCAGTCGGATGATAGTGTCCCGTATCAAGTGTGAGAAGAACATTGTGCTTCATGGCACATCCCATATAGAATTCATGGGATCCGATAGTACAGCTTTCGACTCCTATTCCGAATACTTTGCTCTCAACTGAGTCAAGATTATATCTGTCATCGGTTTTCACGGCAAAAATCTCATCATATGATTTTGCAAGAATGTCTCTCTTTTTAGCCCTGTTGACGGGTGTATCCTTAAAGCCGTCAGGAATCCACAGATTGTTGCATGATACCATACCGAGTTCTTTTCCGAAATATTCGGAAATAAGTCTCGATTTTATTCCATGCTCAACCCAGAACTTTCTGATTCCTTCATCTTCACTCGAAAGTGTGAAACCGGATGCTGAAAGCGGATGAGAGAAGAATGTCGGATTGAAATCGAGTCCGAGTCCGTTTTCTCTGGCCCATTCTACCCAGGATTTAAAATGTTCCGGTTCTATCTCGTTTCTTTCTATTTTCTTTCCGCCAGCATCAAGGTAGATGGCATGAAGTGAAAGTTTTTTTGTTCCCGGAATCAGGGAATTTGCCAGTTCAAAATCCTTTCTGAGCTCATCTATGTTGCGTGCTTTTCCGGGATAGTTTCCTGTCGACTGTATTCCGCCCGTAAGATCTCCTGATGAAGATTCAAATCCGGTTACGTCATCTCCCTGCCAGCACTGTATGGACACGGGAGTCTTCCCGGTTTTTTCGATTGCAGCTTCGACATCAACTCCGAGATTTGCGTAAGCTTCCTTAGCATATTCAAAATTTGATTTGCTGTATTTCTTCAGATCCATTTTCCGCTCCTCAATATATTATGTGTTATTGATCGCATGGTTAAATTTCCAGCAGTTTTTCAAATCTGCCGTATGCTTCGTCCCATTCCGCAGCAGATGCCGCTGACGGTTCATATTCCTTTATTTCAAACGAATTCCTGATTGCCTCCCTTGCTTCCGCAACGTTGGCTATTTCACCTTCGGCTATGCACTGCATGGAAATATTGCCGAGAGCCGTTGCCTCAACCGGTCCTGCGCACACGTGTTTGTGTGTGGCATCAGCGGCAAATTGTGAAAGCATTTCCTCTTTGGTGCCGCCTCCTACTATATTTATATTCTCATATTTGATTCCGGTGAGTTCTTCAAGTTTTTCCGCTGTCCAGCGATACCTCAGCGCAAGAGAATCAAATATGCATCTTACTATCTCACCTACATTTTCAGGAACATGCTGTCCCGTTTTTCTGCAGTAGTCGCAGATCCTCTTCGGCATATTGCCAGCTGTTGCAAACATCTGGTCATCGGGATTGATCAGAGATCTGAGAGGCTTGGATGCCAGAGCCTGGGCTGAAAGTTCATCGAATGTGTATTTTCTTCCCTCTCTTGTCCACTGCCTTCTTGACTCCTGTTCTATCCAAAGTCCCATTATATTCTTAAGGACTCTGATGGTGCCGTTCACGCCGCCTTCGTTGGTAAAATCGTATTTTTCCGAAAGCGCCGAGAGAGACGGTTCTTTTGCTTCAGTACCCATGAGTGACCATGTTCCGCTTGAAATATAAAGGAAGTCCTCTTTTGTTGAAGGAACGGCAAGCACTGC
>CACXBN010000130.1 GCA_902765885.1 uncultured Ruminococcus sp.
TATTTTAAACCTTCTGGAACTTTGGAGTCCCATGTTTCAGGCATTTTCAGACCCAGGGCATCTGCAATAATGGCAGGAGTGTCACGAATGACCATGTTTTTGATTTCGCCCTTCGGAACATGCTTTCCGGTTGCGGCAAACATAACATATTTTTCATCATCAGTAGAACCACCGTGCCCCTGACCAATTCCGCCATGGTCTGCAGTAACAATAAATAAAGTGTCATCGATTATGCCGGCTCTGGTATAGGCATCGAAAATTTTTCCTATATATCCGTCTTCAGTTGCTATCTGATTCAAATATATTTCAGAACCGTATACGTGGTTGTGTCCAGCCTCATCAACTTCATCAAACTGAACAAACAGCATCGTAGGTTTGTTTTTAATGACATAATCACAGATTTTCGGGGTGAGTTGCTCATCTCCGCAGCTCTCTTCATAGACATCGAGATTTGATTCTATTATTCCAAAATTGATTGGAGACCAGTTGCAGAAAGATGCAAGTACGGCATCCGGAATCTGCTCCCTTATGACACGAAATATAGATGGATATTTAGAATTCACATCATAACGCTTCTCAACAACAATTTCATTTGTCAATCCGTGAAGTTCTGGTTTAACACCCAGAAGCATAGAACCCCAGCACTCTGCACTTATGGTCGGTTCTGCTGTGAGGACCTCGAAGCTCACTGCACCATTTTCGAATATTCTGTCTATGTTCGGTGTGTTTGCTTTACGGAAAAAACTTCCGGCACCATCTACACCTATAAGGGCAACATGTTTGTATTTCATTATATTTCCTCCTTACAAGAATGAGAGCGTGTAAGACGCTCCCATTCCTTTATTTCAAAATACCGATTATTCTTCGTAAAGCTTGCTGTAACGAGTAAGACGCTCGTATTTTGCTTTGGCTGTTTCTTCTGCTTTTGCAAACAGTTTTTCGGCACGTTCAGGATTCGACTGTGCAAGTCTGCTGTATCTGTTTTCATTCTTAATGAAGTCGATATAGCTTGCTGTCGGTGCTTTGCTGTCAAGAGTAAACGGATTCTTTCCTTCAGCTCTGAGAGCCGGGTTGAATCTGAACATCTGCCAGTAACCTGCTTCTACTGCCTTCTTCATTTCAAGCTGGCAGTTAGCCATTGTGCCTTTGATTCCGTGCATTTCACAAGGAGCATAACCAATTATGATCGAAGGTCCGTGATATGCTTCAGCTTCGGTAAGAGCTTTGAGCAGCTGATTCATATCAGCACCCATAGCTACCTGTGCAACGTATACGTATCCGTAGGACATTGCTATTTCAGCAAGATTCTTCTTACTGATTGCTTTACCAGCAGCTGCAAACTGAGCAACCTGACCTATATTGGAAGCCTTTGATGCCTGTCCGCCTGTATTGGAGTAAACTTCAGTATCAAATACCATGATGTTAACGTCTTCACCAGATGCTATAACATGGTCAAGTCCGCCAAATCCGATATCATATGCCCATCCGTCTCCACCGAAGATCCACACTGACTTTTTAGCAAGATAATCTTTCTCAGCGAGAATTTCTTTTGCAAGATCGTTATCAAGTTTGGAAAGGGCACATACGAGTTTTTCAGTAGCAGGAGTATTGAGCTTACCATCGTCGTATGTATCGATCCATTCCTGAGCAGCTGCCTTGAAATCATCATCGGCACAGTCAGAAATCAAAGCTTTGACTTTTTCTGCAAGACGGTTACGTATTGTCTTCTGGCCAAGGTAAATACCAAGTCCGTGTTCAGCGTTATCTTCAAAGAGTGAGTTTGCCCAAGCCGGACCCTTACCGCTCATATTGTTAACGGTATAAGGTGTGGAAGGAGCAGAGCCGCCCCAAATTGATGAACATCCTGTTGCATTGGAGATATACATGCGTTCACCGAAGAGCTGAGTAATGAGTCTTGCATATGATGTTTCTGCACATCCTGCGCATGATCCGGAGAACTCAAGCAGAGGCTGTTTGAACTGTGAACCCTTTACGGTTGTGCTGATAAGTTCAGGTTTTTCGGTTACGTTGTTAACTGCATAATCGAAAGGTGCCTGCTGGTCTTCCTGAGTTGACTGAAGAACCATTTCAAGTGCTTTCTTATCAGTTCCGTCTTTTTCTGCCTTAGCTGTAACAGGGCATGCCTTTACGCAGAGAGTACATCCCATACAGTCAAGAGGTGAAACAGACATTGTGAATTTATAATTCGTCTTAATAACGGGCTTTTCTGTGAACTTAGTAGCCTCAGGAGCATTTTTAGCTTCTTCCTCGTTCATTGCAAACGGACGGATAGCTGCATGAGGACATACAAATGCACAGTTGTTACACTGAATACAATATTCAGGATGCCATTCAGGTACATAAACTGCAACGCCTCTCTTTTCGGAAGCTGCTGCGCCCTGCGGGAATGTACCGTCTACATAATCCTCAAATGCTGAAACAGGAAGCTTGTCACCGGCCATAGCGGTTACGGGCTCAACTACGGAGTTAACAAACTTGTTAAGTTCAGCTCTCTTTGATTTGTATTCAGGTTTAGGTGCATCAACACCTGCATTCTTCCATGATTCGGGTACATCTATCTTAACAAATGCATCTGCTCCAGCATCTATGGCATTATAGTTAAGGTCAACCATTGCCTGGCCTTTTTTGATGTATGACTTATAAGCCATCTTCTTCATGTATTCAATAGCTTCGTCTTTAGGAAGAATATTTGCAAGTGAGAAGAATGCGGACTGAAGAACAGTATTCTTAACTTTAGCGTTGCCGATTCTCTTTGTTGCAATAGTGGTAGCATCTATAGTGTAGAAGTTAACATTGTTGTTTGCAATGTAGCTCTTAACTGAAGCAGGGAGGTGTTCATCAAGTTCTTCCTGAGACCAAGCGCAGTCAAGGAGGAATGTGCCGCCCGGCTTAATGTCGCTAACCATATCATATTTATGTAAGTAAGATGAATTGTGGCATGCAACAAAATCAGCTTTATTGATGTAGTATGAGCTCTTAATGGGCTTGTCACCGAATCTGAGGTGAGAAATGGTGATACCGCCGGTCTTCTTTGAGTCATACTGGAAATATGCCTGGATATATTTGTCGGTATGGTCGCCGATGATCTTTATGGAGTTCTTGTTTGCGCCAACAGTACCGTCGCCGCCAAGTCCCCAGAACTTGCATGAAATTGTTCCTTTAGGAGATGTGTCAGGAGCGGGTTTCTCTTCAAGAGAACGGCCTGTTACATCGTCTACGATACCAATCGTAAATCCGTTTTTGGGGCATTCTGCATTGAGGTTCTCGTAAACGGCAAAGATGGACTGCGGAGGAGTATCCTTTGAACCGAGACCGTAACGTCCGCCAACAACTTTAACATCAGATCTGCCTGTCATGTTAAGAGATGTAACTACGTCAAGATACAGAGGTTCGCCAAGTGAGCCGGGTTCTTTTGTTCTGTCAAGAACAGCTACCTTTTTACATGTTGCAGGGATAGCTTCAGAAAGTTTTTCAGCAACGAAAGGTCTGTAAAGACGAACTTTTACAAGTCCCACCTTCTCGCCTTTAGCCATCATATAATCTATTACTTCTTCAGCAACATCGCATACAGAACCCATTGCAACGATAACTCTATCTGCATCCGGAGCACCGTAGTAGTTAAAGAGCTTATAGTCTGTACCGATCTTTTCGTTAACTTTATTCATATACTCTTCAACAACAGCAGGGAAAGCATCATAATACTTGTTGCAAGCTTCTCTGTGCTGGAAGAATATATCACCGTTCTCAGCAGAACCGCGAAGAACAGGATGTTCCGGATTAAGGGCACGGGAACGGAACGCAGCTATTGCGTCTTTGTCAACCATTTCTTTAAGATCTTCATAATCCCATGTTTCTATCTTCTGGATCTCATGAGAAGTTCTGAAACCGTCAAAGAAGTTCAAAACAGGAACACGTCCTTTGATGGCTGAAAGGTGAGCAACGGCAGCAAGGTCCATTACTTCCTGCGGATTCGATTCAGCCATCATGGCAAAACCGGTCTGTCTGCATGCATAAACGTCTGAATGGTCTCCAAAAATATTGAGTGCATGAGATGCAACGCATCTTGCAGATACATGGATAACGCAGGGAAGAAGTTCACCGGCAATTTTATACATGTTGGGGATCATCAGAAGAAGTCCCTGAGATGCTGTGTAGGTTGTAGTCAAAGCTCCTGCTGCAAGAGAGCCATGTACTGCTCCAGCTGCGCCAGCTTCAGACTGCATTTCTATAACTTTTACTGTGTCACCCATTATATTCTTCAATCCGCCGGCAGACCATGTGTCTGTAACGTCAGCCATGACTGAAGAAGGAGTGATCGGGTAGATGGCAGCTACTTCTGTAAACGCATATGATGCATGAGCAGCAGCTGTGTTTCCATCCATGGAAAGCATTTTACGTGCCATTTTTATCCTCCACATATTTTTAATGTATTTTTGGACTGATTTATTATCTCCTCTTAAGATTATAATCCAAAAAGAGGGGAATGTAAATTGAAAACAGAAATTATTCCTTTTTATTTCTTGCCTGAGCCTTGAGTCTCATTTCTGTATTCAATATTTTTTTCCTGAGTCTGATGGATTTCGGAGTTACCTCTATAAGCTCGTCATCAGCAATAAACTCTATTGCCTGCTCAAGAGAGAAAATCTTGGGCGGAACAAGTCTTAATGCTTCATCTGCTCCTGATGACCTTATTGCCGTAAGGTGTTTTTTCTTACAAACATTTACGGCTATATCTTCTTTCTTCGGGCATTCTCCGACAATCATTCCCTCATACACGGGTGTCTGTACACCTATGAACATAACTCCTCTGTCCTGTGAGTTGAATAAGCCGTAGGAAGTAGATTCTCCATCTTCGCTGGCTACAAGAGAACCGGTGAATCTGGTGGTTACATCTCCCTTATATTCCTGGTATCCGTCAAATATGGAATTGAGAACACCTTCACCGCGTGTATCCGTCATGAATTCGCTTCTGTATCCGAAAAGACATCTTGCAGGAATTGAATATTCAATCTTCATTCTGTTTCCGTGAATGCCCATTTCAAGAAGCTCACCTTTTCTGGATCCGAGCTTTTCAACAACAGCTCCGACATATTCTTCGGGAACATCAATTGTAACTCGTTCCATAGGTTCGCATTTCACGCCGTCTATGGTCTTATATATAACTCTCGGAGTTGAGCAGCAAATCTCATATCCTTCTCGTCTCATGGTTTCTATAAGGATAGACAAATGCATTTCACCTCTGCCAGACACCTTGAAACAGTCAGTAGTTTCGCCGTCTTCGACTCTCAGTGAGACATCCTTAAGTGTCTCTCTGTAAAGCCTCTCTCTTATCTGTCTTGAGGTAACGAATTTTCCTTCTCGACCTGCAAACGGACTGTCATTCACAGAGAAAGTCATTTCCATCGTGGGTTCGCTAACTTTTACAAATTCAAGAGGAGTAGGGTCAAGCGGAGATGTGATCGTATCTCCTATTGTTATGTTTTCAGCTCCGCTGAAACATACTATATCACCCATAGCTGCTTCCTGAACAGGTTTTCTGACAAGACCGTCAATAGTATAAAGCGAGACTATTTTTGTTTTCTTGGCAGGTGCATCGGGAGTATGATAGTTGGTAATCACGACTTCTTCACCCTGGTGAATAACGCCTCTTTCTATTCTGCCTATTCCTATTCTTCCAACATAGTCATTGTAGTCTATGGAAGAAACAAGAAGCTGCAGCGGCGCGTCTATATCACCCTCGGGAGCAGGAATATAATTAATGATTGCATCAAACAGACAATCCAGATTCTCCTCAAGGCAGTGAGGATTCAATGATGCACGGCCCGAGCGGCCACTGCAGAAAATGACGGGAGAATCAAGCTGTTCATCTGTTGCATCGAGTTCGAGAAGTAATTCGAGAATTTCATCAGGCACTTCATCAACTCTCTGGTCAGGTCTGTCGACTTTGTTAACAACCACTATAATCTTGTGACCAAGCTCCATGGCCTTGCTTAACACGAATCTGGTCTGGGGCATAGGACCTTCAGCGGCATCAACAAGAAGTATGACACCATTAACCATTTTTAAAATTCTTTCTACTTCGCCACCGAAATCGGCATGCCCTGGGGTATCAACAATGTTTATCTTTATGCCATTTCTTACGACTGAAGTGTTTTTTGCCAGAATCGTGATTCCGCGTTCTCTTTCCAAATCTCCGGAATCCATTACTCTTTCACGTACTACCTGATTCTCATGGTATGTATCGCACTGTTTGAGCATCTGGTCAACCAAAGTTGTTTTACCGTGGTCAACATGAGCAATAATTGCTACATTTCTTAGATCTTCTCTTACCAAAATTTTTACACCGTACTTTCTATTTAATCAACCTTCTAATTATAACATAACTTAAACAATCTATCAATTAATATTTTCACTAATGAAGGGATATTTTTGGCTTTTTCCAAAGAAAAATGTCTTTATATTCTTCGTTTGATAGGGAAATCAATTATGCTTGATTCAAAGCTTAATTTTCATTCCAGAAATTCTTAAGAACCGTGTTCAATGCCTTGAAACTGCTGACATAATCAATGTTCTTCCAGTAATCCGGGAAAATCCCATTTATATTAGGATCTCTGAATCTGTCGTCGACAAGCACGATAACTCCTCTGTCGGATTCAGTTCTTATAACTCGGCCGGCAGCCTGGATCACTTTATTAATGCCTGGATATATATAGGCATAATTTTTACCGTTCTCATATTTTTCTTCAAAATACTCGGCCATTAAATTTCTTTCCGAAGAAGGAACGACTTCACCTGTTCCAAATATGATGGTGCCTATCAGATTATTGCCAGCAAGGTCTATTCCTTCCGAAAACATTCCACCAAGCACGCAGAACCCTACCACATTTTTGTGATTTCCGTTTTTAAAAATATTTAAAAATTTCTGCTTTTCAGAGAAAGTCATATTTTCTTTCTGAACAACAATAGAGCATTCAGTTTTAAGTTTCAAAAATGACTTGAGCAGTTTGTTCATGTAAGAAAACGATGAGCAATATACAATGTAATTTCCCGGTTTTTTGGTGATCGTTTCCGAAATAACCCTGGAGCATGATGACAGTGTCTCATCTCTGTCACTGAATCTCGTACTTATCGAATCAACCACTACCACTTTTTGATTTGAACTGTCAAAAACCGAATCCAGTTCAATTACAGTATCTATCCCAAGCATCTTCTTAAAATACTCAAAAGGGAAGAATGTAGCAGAATAAAATACTGCGGTTCTCACTCTTTTTATGATCTGTTGAATTATCGAGGAAGTATCAACACATATTACTTTATATGAAACAGTTCCATCCAGACTTTCGGCAAGTACTCTGTTTCCTTCTGTGAATGTCTCACAAGAATGAATAAAAGCATCGAAGTACTTAATTATTTCCGAAAGTTCTTCGCTTGCTCCCGGACCGACTGCCTTTTCAAATTCTTTGATCTTAGAGTATATAATACTTATTTCCGATTTAATACGTTCACTGATTATGCTGTCTGTGTAATAGCCATACTCAGTTTCTTTCTGATTAATTACGGTGAGAGAAGTGTTATCACTGCACAGTTCTTTTACGAAACTCAGTAATTCACCTGTCTTGATAATTACATCAGAAAGAACTTCATTTTTCTCATAACTATCAAATACTCTTTCAAGCATTGATACTATGCTGCTGTCAAATATCCCGGAATATATGTTTCTGATTCTGTTTGGAAGATTATGAGCTTCGTCAAACAGAAATATATAGCAATCAAGATCAATCCCGTCTGAAAAATATCTTTTTATTCTGATCCGGTCATCAAGAATATAATTGTAATCCAGAACTACCATCGTACAGAATTCAGATGTATCAAGTGCCAGCTCATAAGGGCAGACATTATATTGAGATGCTGTGGCTATTATTTCTTCTTTTCCAATAATTGGGCCGGTGGAGGATAAAACAGATCTTATTGCGTTTATCTCACGCTCTTTATAAGTAATACCGTTATGGCTCAATATATAATCACAGTTTTTACATAATTCTTTCTTAAATCCCGAACTGTTATCCTTGTTAATACACAGCTGTTCTTTGGATAATAAATGGATAGCCTTAACGTTCATACAACCAGAAATCAGTGCTTTAAAGGAATCCAAAGCAATTCTTCCGGTAATTGTTTTATCTGTAAAATAAAAGACTTTTTCTGCGTTGCCATCGGCAATGCCTCTAATAGACGGATACAGGGCTGAAATTGTCTTGCCTGTTCCGGTAGGTGCAGAAATCATTATTGACTTTTCTTTTTTTATTGCCTTGTGAACCGACTGGATAAAAGAATACTGGGTATCCCTGATGGTAGAGAAAGGGAACTGAAGACTTTTCACCTTTGTTGTCAGTTCATGATTATAATTATTATAAAATTCAATAAAGAAAGATGCTCTATTTATAACCGTTTCGAATACCTTCTCCAGAAGATTCCCGCTCAGATCAAAAGAGTAGCATGTCTCTTTGTTTGTAACTATTAAATTTATCCGGTCAAGGTAATTTAATTTCAAATGAAAATATGCCGATAAAAAGTAAGAAAACAAAGATCTGATGTCTCTGTATGGAGATTTTCGGTACTTTGAAATCATGAAGATGCTGCCGTCATCTGCTCCATATATTTCATATGTAAAACATAATTTGATGCCATTATAATCGTATTCAAAACAATGCTGTTTTTTATCTGTGTCAAATTCACAATAGTCTGAAATAACGGAAGGGAACAGTGCTCTGATTTTATCATTATCTTTATCAAGCACATAATTGGCAAGTTCATAAGCAGAAATAATTATCTTATCATCTTGATATCTCATGTTTTCCCCCTTCGATTATCCTATGATTCAATGAAAATATTATATCATACATTATTTATCATGTCATTTTAATTTTTCATATTTTGATGTATAATAGTCGCATAATACTGCAGAGGAAAGATATTCATATATGATCATTAAACCAGAAAATACTAATGTCGGATACAGATGTCCGGAATGCGGGAGAATAGTGCTTGGCATGGTAGGAGTGTTTCAACTTACGGCTTCTATGATAAAACTAAAATGCACGAATCACGATTCCGAAATGGAAATTTTATATACAAAAGACAAAAAAATCAAATTCAAAGTACCTTGCTTCTTCTGCGATACAACACACACTTTTACTATTTCAAAAGATACATTTTTCAACAGGGAGAAAGATCTGTTGACTCTTTCATGTCCTTTGTCAGGTTTCAATATCTTATATATCGGGGATAGTGAAGCCATCTGTAATGAATTTGAAAAAGATGAAAACGAACTGACACAGATGATAAGTGAATCCGAAAACACTGATGCATCAATTAATGACATTACAAAAATAAACAGAGACAATCGAGCTCCATCCAGCCCGGAAACCCTGGAAACAATACTGTCAGCGCTTGATATGCTGCTTGAAGAGAATGCAGTTGAGTGTGATTGCGGCGTTCCGAAAGAATGCGACATATATGTGCAGCAAAATAAAGTCAAAATCAAATGTAAAAAGTGTAACTGCTCTGCATCATTCCAGATTGACAGCGTAGCTGCCGCGGATAAGTTATTAAAAGCAGACAATCTAAGACTCCACAAAAACAGATCAAAAAAATAAAGTCAAAAACGGCTGAGTTAGTAAATAACCCAACCGTTTTTTTGATTATCATTTATACATCAAATGGGGTAAAGCTTCTAAGGCTGATCCAGTTAAATATTCCACCATCATACAAAATACAGCTGTTAGGTGAATTTTCTTTAGGAATGGAAACGGAACCCGGATTTATATATCTTATACCGTCTTTGGAATAATCAGTCGGAACATGTGTATGTCCGAAAATACTGTATGATCCCTGCGGCATAGGAACAACATCCTTATGTCCGTGTGACAAATACATTACCTGATCTCCATCAATCAGCATTCCATACTCTGACATTATATTAAATTCAAGCATCATGCTGTCGACTTCTGAATCACAATTACCTCTGATTGCAAGAATGTTAAGGCTTAATTCATTTAACAGATCCGCAACCTTCTTGGGAGAATAATCTCTTGGTAAGTCATTTCTTGGGCCATGATATAGAATGTCTCCAAGCAATATCATTTTTTCAGGCTTTACAGCCTTGAACAACGACACAAGACGTTCCGTGTAGTATGCAGACCCATGTAAATCTGATGCAATGATTAATCTCATAATCAGCCAAACAAATTGTATCTTGTCATTTTATCCTTCAAGAATGATACAGCAAGTTCTATATCTTTTTCAGGATTTTCACCAACTTCACGTTCTATCGTAAGGAATCCGTTATATCCGGTAGCAGCAAGAGCA
>CACXBN010000131.1 GCA_902765885.1 uncultured Ruminococcus sp.
ATCTGCCTGATTATCAGATCATATCTGTCTGAAGAAACATTTGTCATGGACTGAATTCTGACGGGATTCTCACCGCCTATGTATATATTTCCTATTCTGACTTCTTTTGTTTTTCTTCTGTCCATAACTGTCTCCGATAATTTAACTCTTGTTAATTCAGATGTATTTTAATATTCAGAATGTACCGTTTTTGGTGCTTTGATTATTTGTTTCAGAAAAGCTGGATGACATCTTTAACGACAATAACTACCATTAAGATCATAAGAAGTATAAATCCCGTGAGATTAATGTATTCTTCGACTTTTCTGGGTATAGGCCGTCTGGCTATCAGCTCAATAAGAAGGAATATGAGTCTTCCCCCGTCAAGAGCCGGGAACGGAAGGAGATTGACGACTCCGAGGTTCATGCTTATGACAACAACCAGATAGAAGAAGTTAAATGCGCCCGTTTCTGCAGCCTTGCCGAGTTCCTTTGTAACCCCTATCGGTCCAGATACACTCTTTATACTGTATCTCCCTGATATAAGGTCAAAAAGGGATTCCCATATCATTTTGATCGTAGAACCGGCCCTGAACCAGCCGTGTTTCATGACATTGCCGAACGTCTTTTCTTCTGCATAAACCTTAAAGTCAATATCTCCGAATACGGTATCCTGTTCCGTAAATGTGGGAAATTCCACATTTTCGAGTACAATTTTCTCACCATTCCTTATAACCTCAAGTCTTATGGGATGAATGCCGTCGTGCATTATCTCATAAAGAGCCTCATTTCCGGTGTGAACAGTGGTTTCATTGACCTTAGTTATTGTGTCATCAACACGAAGTCCGCTTTCATATGAATAGTTGATTCCATCGTCATTAAGCGGAAGTTCGGCTATAGTATTTGATGCAAGCTGAGTGTTGCTCACGCCTATTATGACTATCATGGCCACAATACCGACTATGATATTTGTGGCGGCTCCGGCTACCGTAATCAAAATTCTCTGATATACGGGTTTATTACAAAAAGCATTCGCGTCTTCAGATTCGGAATCTTCGCCAGCCATAGACACAAACCCGCCGATTGGAAGAAGTCTCAGAGAATATCTGATATTATTCTTTTTTGATACTCTGCTTATGAGTTTCGGTCCCATTCCTATTGAAAACTCGAGTATCGTCACGCCAAATCTTCTTGCAACAAAATAATGCCCGCATTCATGAATAAAAATTAAAAAGCCAAATGCAAGTATTGCAAGTAATATATAAATAAATTGCATGATTCTCCTTTATATCATTCCGTTTACAATATCACAGCTTATCTTTCTGGCCTCCGCATCGGCATCAAGTACGGATTCGAGTGAAACACTTCCCACATTATGTACTTTCGATAACGTCTTGTTGACTACATATGATATATCCGTGAACTTGATCTGTCTGTTCAAAAATGCCTCTACTGCAACTTCATCAGAAGCAATAAGAGAAGCAGGCATGGTTCCGCCTTCGGATACGGCATATTTTGCCGTTTTAAGAAGCGGGAATTTTTCATAATCAGGCTCTTCGAATGTCAGGCTGAACAGATCAGTTAATTTGAAATCATCGGCACCCTGAACATTTGCGGTGTGTGGAGCTGTTGCTGCATATCTGATACAGTCTCGCATATCCGGTTTGCCAAAAAGCCCCAGCATAGTGTTGTCCCTGAATTGAACAAGTGAATGAACAATACTTTGTTTGTGTACAACGATGTCTATCTCATCAGCATTCTTTCCGAACAGTCTTACCGCTTCAATAAGCTCAAATCCCTTGTTCATGAGAGTTGCCGAGTCTATGGTGATTTTTTTCCCCATTTTCCACGTCGGATGATTTAAAGTTTCTTCTACCGTTATTCCGTTAAATTCTTCTTTATCCCTCGAGAAAAATGGACCGCCTGAGGCTGTCAGCACTATTTTCTTTATGTCATCATGGCTGTTTCCGATCATACATCTGAAAATAGCGTTGTGCTCGCTGTCCACAGGGACAAGCTCTCCGCCTGTTTTATTGATATCTTCCAGTATTTTGTCGCCGAGAGTTATGATAGATTCCTTGTTTGCCATTCCGACGCGTTTGCCGGATAAAGAAGCAGCTACTGCCTGTTTAATTCCCGCCATTCCCGAAACAGAATGAAAGATCATGTCGGAAGAAGTGTTTTTAATGGCATCGAAGACCTCATCTTCACGGAAAAGAATGTCTGTTTTACATTCAGGATCATCTGTAAACAGAGCTTTAAGATCTTTATATGCCTTCTCGTCCTTTACGCATACACATTCGGGGGAATATTTTTTTATCTGCAGAAAAAGTTCATTAATATTAGAGCCTGCCGTCAACAAATCAACGCGCAGGCCTAATTCATCAACGACTTCAAGAGTCTGCTTTCCCACCGATCCGGTAGAACCGAGAACGGAAACGGTAGAAGGACAAAAATTCTCGTTGAGATTAAAATTTATCATGATATACCTTTATATGATTTTCAGAAGAATGATATTAAGCAAGATAATCGCAGTGAAGATCACACTGTCAAATCTGTCAAGAACACCTCCGTGCCCCGGGAAAAGAAATCCATAGTCTTTGATACCAAACTTTCTTTTGATAGCAGATGCAGTCAGGTCACCGACTTGTGATATTATGGAAATCACGGCACCAACAATGGCAATGATAAATAAGTTATATTCAATGGGTGTGTGATTGATCTTAGAGAGAATAAACACGTAAAGTATAGTGCTTGCAGCGGTCAAAACTATGGCACCGACAGCCCCCTCTACGGTTTTCTTGGGGGATACTTCAGGAATAAGTTTGTGTCTGCCGAAAAGCCTTCCGCAAAGATACGCAAAAGTATCGCTTATCCACGGTCCGATAAAGACCAGAATATAGAGCGATGGCCTGAGTTCTCTGATAAGCACGATCGATTCAAAAGAAATCGCTGTATAAAATACTCCGAAAAACGAGTAAGTAAAATATGAATAATCCGTTTTTCCTTTTGAAAAAACGAAAATCACCATATAGACAATCAAATAGACGGAAATCGATAAAAACGTTATGACAGCGGTATCCATGCCATCGGTAAACCATGGGATAAAAGGAATAAATCCTCCAAAGGCCATGGATATTGCGAGCAACAGATAATTGTTTTTAAGTCCGACACAGCTCATCATCTCATATGAACCGATAAGGGACATCAGCGCCATTGCTATAGGAAAAACTATAGTATCGGAAAAATAGATTACCGGCACGAAGACAAACAGTATTGCTACAACTGCCGTTATGGTTCTCTTTAACATTTTTGCATTCCGTCCAGAAGATGAAATTTTACTTTTTGGTATCCAGGCCGCCCCAGCGTCTTGATCGGTGTGAAAAATCCATTATTGCCTTATCAAGCTCGTCCGTAGAAAAATCCGGCCACAATGTTTCGGAAAAATAGAGTTCGGAATATGCGCATTGCCACAGAAGGAAGTTCGATATTCTTACCTCGTTTCCGGTTCTTATGATCAAATCAGGATCTCCTACATCACTAGTGTAGACGTTAGCCGAAATATCGTCTTCGGTAATTACGGTTTTATTGTCTTTCAGCAGCTTGTTGACAGCATGAACTATCTCAGCCCTGCCGCCATAATTGAAAGCAACATTAACTCTTGATTTACCGCCTTTGGTTACGCTCTCAAGTTCCGTGACTTTTTTGTATACATCTTCACCAAGTTCCTCGGGAGCGCCTATGAATTTGAACTCTACATCCTTCTCTTCTTTGCCTTCTTCGACATATTCGCCTAGAAGCCTGAAAATCGCATTGACTTCTCTTTTGGGCCTTTTGATATTTTCTGTTGAAAAAGCATATACCGTTGCGGTCTTTATGCCTATGCTTCTGCAGTACCTGACTATTTTTTTAAACGTTTCAGCACCGGCTTTATGTCCGAATTCTCTGGGAAGTCCTCTTTTTGTAGCCCATCTTCCATTTCCGTCCATAATGAAAGCGATGTGCTTGAGACCGCTTTTTTCTACTATTTCTGAAATATTATCCATTTCATTCTCACTTATCATGCATCAAATGTGTCACTGAATTTCGCTTTGATCATTTCGTATATCTTCTTCACGAGTACTTCACTCTTCTTGACTAAAAAATCGAATGAGAACATTGCAGTGGGAATCAGCAGCGTAAGTATTATGATAAGCACTACTGCTCCCGAAGTAAGAGGAGCAAGATTGAAGAATCCGCCCAGAAGGATAACTGCAAGTACAAACAATACGACTACACCTGCAATGATAATAATTCTGCTCTTGTTAAGAGGCTGCGATATGTATATTAGCATTGCAACTCCTACGAAGAACATAAGTACAGTGGCCATGGTCGATGTAACCGGCTGGTCTATCTTGAACTCATAAGAAAGAATCAGCGTCGCGCCTATGATGAAAATATCTGTCAGAGCCGCAGGCAGGGCTTTCATTATAATATTCTTGATAAATCCGCCTTTGACTCTTTCAAAATTCCTCTCAAGGGCCAGGAAAAATCCCGGCAAGCCTATGGTAAGCGCACTTATCAGTGTTATGTGTCTCGGAACAAATGGATATGCGAAAGCTGCGACTATAGAAAGGATTGCAAGGAAGAACGAGAAAATATTCTTTACCAAAAACAGTGATGCTGAACGCTGGATATTATTGATGACTCTTCTTCCTTCACCGACTATGCTTGGCATGGCAGAAAAATCAGAATTCATAAGTACAAGTTGAGAAACCTGAGATGCGACCTCGCTTCCTGATGCCATGGCTATGCTGCAGTCAGCTTCTTTGAGGGCAAGTACGTCATTTACGCCATCACCTGTCATGGCGACAGTGTGTCCGTTCTTTTTCAATATTCTGAGTATCTTTTTCTTCTGTTCAGGAGTAACTCTTCCGAAAACTGTATTTTCAAGAACGGTTTTTTCAAACTCTTCTTCAAGTACTGTGAACATATTAACGGCTTTTTCTGCATTCTTGATCCCTGCTTTTTTGGCAGCTGCCGAAACAGTAAGCGGATTATCTCCGGAAATAACCTTGATTTCAACTCCCTGCTCTTCAAAATACGTGAAAGTCTTAAGAGCGTCATTTCTGATATTGTTCTGCATCAGGATCATTGCGATAGGCGAAATGAGGGTGGTCGAGTCACTGATGACAAGCACCCTGTTTCCTTCAAAAGCATATTTGTCTATGACAGCTTTATATTCCTGATACTTGTCCTGCATGGTGAATTCGGGAGCGCCCAAGATATATGTCTTTCCGTCAGCAAACGATACTGTAGTGCATTTCGTGACTGATGAGAAAGGAACATAACTGACGGCTTTCAGAGGGTTAGGAGTCGTGAATTCAGCTTTAAGGGCAAGCATCGTGGCATTGTCGGATTGCACATTCGAGACAAAATTGGCAATAAGCTGCCTTACGGCTTCCTCGCTGTAAAAAGCAGGATTAAAGGGAATCACGCCGGTAACGGTCATTTTGTCTTCGGTGATAGTTCCGGTTTTGTCGACGCACAGAACATCAACTCTTGCAAGCGTTTCTATGCATTTCATGTCATGCACAAGTGTTTTTCTTCTTGCGAGTTTAATAACACTTACCGAAAGCGCTATATCAGCAAGCAGATATAGGCCTTCGGGAATCATCCCCACAAGTGCGGATGTGGTCCCCTGTACACTTGATCTGATATCCATTCCAAGCCATATATGCTGTCTTACAAGCATTAGGATACCGATTGGTATAATCGCAATACCGATAACGAGAACCAATTTATCAAGAGAACGCATCATTCCCTTGGCTTTTTTTCTTTCCTTTTTAGCTGCTATCGTAAGCTTCGATACATATGAATCTTTTCCTACATTTACAAGAACAGCCTTACAGCTCCCGGCAACAATAAAACTTCCTGAAAGAAGATCATCTCCGGGATTCTTGTCAATCTCATCCGACTCACCGGTTACCAGAGACTCATTTACCCTGATATTTCCTTCGAGAACTTTGGCATCGGCACATATCTGTGTTCCCTGTTCAAATATGACAATGTCATCCCTCACAAGAGCATCGGCCTTTATTGTGAAAACTTCACCCTGCCTTATTACTTTTATATCAGGATCATCAATAATGGAAAGCTTGTCAAGAGCCTTTTTTGCCTGTATCTCCTGAAATATGCCTATAGCGGTATTGATAATGACAATTATCATGAATGTCATATCGGTAAACGCGCCTACCAAGGCAAGTCCCAAAGCAAGAATGACGAAAATAAGATTGAAGTAAGTAAAAACGTTCGATAATACAATCGATTTTACGCTTTTTGTCAGAGGTTCAACTCTCGTATTGGACAGTCCGTTCTCTGCTCTTTCTTTTACTTCTCTTCTCGAAAGACCTGCGTTTATATCCGGAGTCACTCTGGGAATATTCAGTTGTACTCTTTGAGTTTCTGTTCCATTTTGTGAAATTGTGGTGTCTTTCTTCATATGTATTTACCAGTGACCTTTAAACCTCAAATCGTCTGCGCCCGATTTTACAAACCGAGCGCAGACCGATATAAGAATTATTTTTATTATATTTCCATTATTTCCTTTTCTTTTGCGGCAGTGATGTTGTCGACCTCTTTGATAAAGCTGTCTGTAAGGTCCTGAATCTCCTTGTCAGACTGCTTCTGCTCATCTTCGGTCATTTCACTGTTCTTTTTCATCAGCTTGCTCTTTTCGTTTGCTTCACGTCTGATGTTTCTGATCGCAACCTTGGATTCTTCGCCGAGCTTTGAAATGTTCTTTTTGAGCTCTTTTCTTCTTTCCTCGGTCAGCTGCGGGAAAATAAGTCTGATGATCTTGCCGTCATTCTGCGGAGTTATGCCGACATCAGATGCAAGAATGGCCTTCTCGATGGATTTAAGTGTTGAACCATCCCATGGCTGTATAGCAAGGGTCTTAGGATCAACTACTTTGACTTCTGCCATCTGGTTGATAGGTGTGGGCACACCGTAATAGTCCACGGTAACCTTGGCAATTACAGCCGTATTTGCACGACCTGCACGAATAGTTGACAATGTGTCTTTGTAAACATCGATCGTTTTATTCATTTTTGATTCGAATTCTTTTTTGTCAAGTTTCATAGTTAATCCTCCCGATATATTAATAAGTTACAGGCTCAACCTGTTCATAAGTCACAAGCGTTCCTATCTCTTCGCCATTTGCAGCCCTGTAAATGTTTTCAGGGTCAGACAAAGCGAAGATATACATGTTGATTTTTTGTTCCTGAGCCATCATAGTTGCATACAGATCAGTTGCATGAAGACTTTTTTTCAGACAGTCGTCAAGAGAGATCATCTTATACCTTTTAACACTCGGGTCTATGTTTCCGTTCTTGTCCCTCGGGTCTCTCTCATAAACACCGTCAATGTTTTTAGCCATCATGATAACGTCTGCATCTATTTCAGCTGCTCTTACACACACAGTCGTGTCAGTAGTTACGAAAGGTATTCCTGTTCCGCACCCGAAAATGACCACGGAGCCTGAATTCAGTTTGTCAATGGCGTCTCTGAAATTATATTGTGTGGCAAATGAATTCATCGCTATCGGTGAAAACACAGCTGCCGGAAGTCCCTGCTTTTCGAGAGCATCTTCAAGTCTGAGACAATTTATCATTGTTCCGAGCATACCCATCTGGTCTGCACGGGCTCTTTTGACTCCTTTGGCATACGCTCCTCTCCAGATGTTTCCCGCACCTATGACTACTGCGACCTGAGTACCGGATTCGACAAGTTTTTTTATTGAAGATGTTATCCCAAAAATAATATTTTCATCGAATATAGACTCGATTGCTCCGTTTTCGTTCTTTTTAGCGATTGCTTCTCCGGAAAGTTTAAGCAATATTCTCTTATATTTGTTAGCCATCGTTTTCAGCCTCGTAATTAGACATTTTTGCACCAATACATTTTACCTTATTTATCGGCCTTTGTAAATACTTTTTTGAAAATACGGGCTCTCTTCAAAGGTACCGGGCATCAAAAAAGAGACACAGAAATTAGAATCTGTGTCTCCTCTGTAATATGCCAATCAAGCCTTGCCTGTAAGTCTTGCGATTTCTTCAGCAAAGTCGTCTTCTCTCTTTTCAAGGCCTTCGCCCTTTTCGTAGAGAACAAAGCTGTCAATGCTGAGATGTCCGCCAAGTGCTTTTGCAGACTGCTCTATGTATTTTCCTACTGTGAGGCTGTCGTCCTTAACATATATCTGTTCATTGAGACAAGCTCTCTCATAGAATTTGCCAATACGACCTTCTACCATTTTAGCGATGATGGCATCCGGCTTTGTAGCATTCTTCTCATCGTTCTTAATCTGAGCCATGAGAATTTCTTTTTCTTCAGCAAGTACAGATTCAGGAACATCTGCTATGTTCACATATGTCGGAGGGGTACCAGCTGCGATCTGAAGACAAATATTCTTTGTGACTTCTGCAAATTCAGGCTTATTTACGATTGCGGGATCAGCGTTGAATTTGGTAATAACGCCGGCAACTCCGCCGCCATGGATGTATGTTGCTGTGATACCGTCAACTATTACGAAACGACGAATATTCATGTTTTCGCCGATAGTGAAGATCATATCCTTGAGTTTTGCTTCAACTGTCTCAAAATCAGCATCATATCTGAGAGCTTTGAGTTCTTCCACTGTAGCGGGTTTATTCTCTACTATAACTTTGAGAATATTGCGTACAAATTTTTTGAATGTTTCGTTTTTAGCAACGAAGTCAGTCTCAGCATTAACTTCGATCATTGCGGATGTATTGCCAACTGTAAGAATATCAACAACACCTTCTGCTGCTATTCTTCCGGCTTTCTTATCTGCTTTGCCAAGTCCTTTTTCACGAAGGACCTTTATAGCCTCATCAAAATCACCGTCTGTTTCAACAAGAGCCTTTTTGCAGTCCATCATGCCTGCACCGGTCTTGGTTCTCAGCTCATTTACCATTTTTGCTGTAATAGCTGCCATTTGATTAACTCCTATTCAAAATGATGTATTGTAAATATTTATTATCTGATTATTCAGCTTCTGTAACTTCTTCGGTTTCTTCGCTTGCAACTGTTTCCTCAGTTGTCTGCTCACCCTGTTTTGCTTCAATTACTGCATCTGCAATAGCAGCAGAAATGAGTCTGATACCGCGGATAGCGTCATCGTTGCCGGGGATAATATAGTCAGCATCGTCAGGATCGCAGTTTGTATCAACGATTGCTACAACCGGAATACCGAGCTTCTTGCATTCAAGAACTGCATTGTGTTCTTTTCTCGGGTCAACGATAAACACGGCAGAAGGAAGTCCCTTCATGTTCTTGATACCGCCAAGGTTCTTTTCGAGGTTGAATATTTCTTTCTGTAAAGCAGCTACTTCCTTTTTGGGAAGCATATCAAATGTTCCGTCTTCCTGCATCTTTTCGAGAGAACGGAGTCTTTCGATTGATGTTCTTATTGTCTTATAGTTTGTGAGCATTCCGCCGAGCCATCTGACGTTGACATAATACATTCCGCAACGTTCTGCTTCTTCACGGATAGTGTCAGATGCCTGTTTCTTTGTTCCGACAAAGAGAACTGTTCCGCCCTCTTCTACTGTCTGACGAACGAACATGTAAGCTTCTTCGAATTTTTTGATTGTCTTCTGAAGGTCAATGATATACACACCGTTTCTTTCGGTGAATATATACTCAGCCATTTTAGGGTTCCAGCGTCTGGTGTGGTGACCAAAGTGTACGCCTGCTTCAAGAAGTTGTTTAATTGTTACGATAGACATTATACTGTCCTCCTATGGTTGTACTTCCGTGCTTTCAAATAAACTGCACCCTATATTTTACGAAATCATCATCAAGAAAATCTCTTTGGTTTCGTCCATACGAAAGTCTTTGTCACTTTCGAGAATTAGGCACCACAGCTTTATCAAATCATGAAAACACGTGTAAAATATTTTGCTGCGGTGATGACCGCAAGCTCAGATATTATATCATTACCGTTGTCTTTATGTAAAGCCAGAAAGCAATATTAACAAAAAATTAACATTTAATGCATATTAAAAATTGCCTTTTACTTTGAAAAGCTTATATTTACAAAACAAATCGATTATGCTATACTTTTCTGAGAACAATTCAAGCAGTACTCAAGGAGTAATAACATGGCTTTTCTTGAAGTAAACATATATTCTGAAGTACTAGGCATGCAAATGTCCGTAAATGTACTGCTGCCCCAGAAAACACAGGGCAGTATAGGTTACTACGAGGGTCCCGTCGCAGACTCGATTCCGACTCTCTACCTTCTTCACGGAATGACAGACGACCACACCACTTGGATGAGAAGAACAACGATTGAAACGTATGCCGAAATATTCGGTATGGCTGTTGTCATGCCTACCACTTATCTGGGCTGGTATACGGATATGAACGTCGGATACAACTACAGCACCTTTATCGGCGTCGAACTTCCGCAGATAATGCATAAAATGTTTCCTCAGCTTTCAACAAGACGTGAAGACACTTATGTCGGAGGAAATTCCATGGGAGGATACGGAGCTTTAAAAATGGCCCTTACCTACCCTGATACATTCAGCTGCGCACTGTGCCTTTCAGCGGCATTTGACCCGCACTGGCTGCCGAACCTGAAAAACATGGTTTATGTTACGGATATTTTCGGAGATATGGATAAACTTGACGGCAGCAGGAATGACCTTTTTCACATGGCTGAAAAAACAGCCAGAGAAGCGGCGAATGTTCCCAAAGTTTACATATGGTGCGGCACCGAAGACTTTCTTATTGAGTACAACAGGAAAATGCGGGATAAGCTGCATGAACTGGGATATGACATGGTCTATAAAGAATCTCCCGGCGGGCATGGCTGGCTGAACTGGCAGCCTCAGCTGCTTCCAATGTTTGAATATATTTACGACCTGCGTGTTAAAATGGAGGAAGAACAATAATGGCAACAATCCATCTTCATTATTATGCCAATACCGTTGGCCGTTCGGCCAGTGCCGAAGTTATAATCCCGCAGGATCTTCCGGTTGGTGAAGAAAGAAGGAACTGTCCGGTCCTCTACCTCCTTCACGGAGCATGCGAAGACGAGAATGCTTTCATAAACAAGACATCGATAGAAAGATATGCCTGCCGCCACAATCTTACTGTAGTGATGCCCAGCGCTGAAAATTCAGACTACACAAACATGAAACACGGTCAGAACTATTACAGTCTCATAGCCAATGAAATGCCGGAGCTCATGTTCAAATTTTTCGGCATGTACCCTTACAGGGAGAACTGCCATATAGCAGGAATATCCATGGGTGCAAACGGTGCCATGAAGGTAGGATTTGCAAATCCCGACAAATACGGAACCATAGGATGCCTTTCAGGAGCTGTCACATACAAAGCTCCTCCGAATGACACTTATCATCTTGATCCCGTGCTTGACAGAGATGATTATATGAAGTATGACAGCCGGGAGATAATTGATACCGTAGACGATACTTTGGGAAATATATTAAAAGTTTCTGCCGGGAATAAACCTGCTCCGAAAGTGTACCATACGATCGGCAGCGAGGACTTTATTATCAACTATGCAAGAGACACAAAGAAAATATTCGAATCACTGAACAAAGATGTCATTTCATATACTTATGAAGAGTATCCCGGGAAACATGACTGGGATTTCTGGGACAAGGCTCTGGAGAGATATATCGATTTCATTTTTCAAAACAAGAAACAATAATAACTTGAATATTTTACAATAAGAAGCTATAATATCCTCAATCAAGTATTTCCAAGGAGAATCAATCATGAAATTACTATTACAGGCCGCTACAACCGGCACAGAAGCTGCCGCTCAGCAGCAGAATTCTTTATTACAGCTTATCCCGACTATATTGATGCTTGTCGCTGTTGTTGCTATTTTCTACTTCCTGATGTACAGACCTCAGAAAAAGCAGGAGAAGGAAACCCAGAACATGAGAAACAATCTTAAAGTTGGCGATGAAGTTACCACAATCGGAGGCATCATCGGAAAGATCGTTTCAATAAAAGATGAAACCGTTCTTATCGAAACAAGCAACGAAAGAAACAAAGTCAGAATCTTGAAATCAGCAGTCAGAAATGTTGATGTTCACGCAGAAGACGCTGATAACTGATTAAACCTTCCATAACGCATTAATATATATGCAAAAAAGTTGGCAGAAAAACTGTCAACTTTTTTATTTATATAAACAGCTGTTTATATTTGCCGGCTTATCCGCGGGTATCCGCTGTCCCACATTTTTCTGTAATAACCATTCTTGGCAAAGAGCGATTCGTGATTCCCTTCCTCTATGATTTTTCCCTGGTTCATCACAAGTATTCTGTCTGAATTCTTTATTGTGGCAAGTCTGTGGGCAATAATAAAGCTTGATCTGTCATGGGTAATTTCTTCGATCAGCGCCTGAATTTTAAGTTCGGTTCTGGTATCTATCGATGATGTAGCCTCATCGAGGAAAATAAGCCTTGGAGGATACAGTATTATCCTTGCGATACATATAAGCTGTCTCTGACCTTCTGAGAGCAGACCGCTCTCATCGTCAATTACCGTATTATATCCATCCGGAAGCTTTGTGATAAAGCTGTGGCAAAAAGCTCTTTTGGCAGCGCTGATTATCATCTCATCATCTGCTTCTCTTCCCATCGCGATGTTATCTCTTACTGTCCCTCGCATTATCCAGGTATCCTGGAGAACAAGTCCGAAATTCGTGTATAGTTCTTTAACATCCGTATCATATATGCTCTTATCATCAAATCTGATATCTCCGGAATCAAGGTTATAGAACTTAAGGATCAGATTGACGAGAGTGGTCTTTCCGCATCCTGTCGGACCAACTATTGCAAGATGTTCGTTACGCCCAAGATCAAGATTAAAGTCATTAATAAGTTGTTTATCTTTTGAATACGAAAAGCTGATGTTCCGTAGGGAAAGCATGCCATCACGTCTGTTTTCATGGCTTTCAGATAAAACATGACCGTCATATAGTCTTTTTTTATCCTTGATTCCGATAAACTCAAATGCTCTCTCGGCACATGCCAGTGCATTTTGAAGTTCGGTTACGATACCGGAAATCTCATTGAACGGTTTGGCATATTTACCGGAAAAGGCAAGAATGCTGGACAGTGCGCCGACAGTCAGACCACCGTCGACGACAGTCAGGGCGCCGAACAGACAGACCATGGCATATATTATATTATTTATAAACCTTGTTGTCGGGTTAACAAGCGAGGAATAAAACACTGCATTTTTTGAAGCACGCATATAGTCCGAATTTATATTTCTGAATTTCACGAGTACTTCTTCTTCTGCAGAATATGCTCTGATAGTTTTCTGCTCTCCGGATATTTCATTAATGTATGATGTGAGTTCTTCCCTTTTTTCAGACTGTTCTTTAAAATATCCGTATGTTTTTTTGGCCAGGGTTGCAGCGAAAATAAGCGAAAGAGGAGTCAGTATCACAACGATAAGCGTTATGGAAGGATTAATGCTTATCATAAGAATAATTGTCCCTGCAAGCGTAAATATACTTGTAAAAAACTGATTCAACGCCATAAGTATGCCGTCAGCCATCTGATCGACGTCACCTATTATTCTGCTGACTATTCCGCCGTGTCTGTGAGAGTCTATATAGGACATATCAAGGCCGAGACAAGTGTCGAACAAATCACTTCTAATATTCCTGACGAGTGAATAGGTAATCTTATTGTTGACAACACCCATAACCCATTGCACAACCGCAAAAATGATAATGCATGCCATTATTACTATATAGTCTTTGACCATTTCATCAAAATTCACCTTGTTGACGCCGATGAGACAGTCGATGGCTTTTCCGCAATATATCGGAATAATGAGTGAAGCTGCAGTAGACACAAGTGAAAGAAGTATGCTGATGAAAACAGCAGGTCTGTCTGAACGCATATACGAAAGCAGCACATTCAGTGTTTTGAGGCTGTTTTTGTTTTCAGTTCTCATACATGCCTCCCTCGATACTCTCAATATATCCGTACTGGGATTCAAATATTTCCCTGTATTCTTTGCAGTTATTGAGAAGCTCTTCGTGACTGCCTATGCCTGCTATCTCACCGTTGTCAAGAACGATTATTTTGTCCACCCCTATAACAGAACTGATTCTCTGGGCAACAATAATCACTGTGGGATCGTAGTTGAGATTTGACAAATTCTTTCTTAAATTCGCTTCAGTAACATAATCAAGGGCGGAAAAAGAATCATCAAACAGCAGTATTTCCGGCATACGGCTTAATGCCCTTGCGATTGCGATCCTTTGCCTCTGTCCTCCTGAAAAATTTTTCCCTCCCTGCTCAACTTCAGCATATATTCCTTCCGCTCTGCTTTCGAGAATACTGCGTCCTTCGGCCATATCTATGGATTCTATCGTATCAGTTTCGTCTATTACGCCTTGTACCCCGAGCTCAATATTGCTCTTGATAGTTCCCTTAAGAAGTCCCGGTTTTTGAAGGACATAGCCGAATTTTTTCCTGATATCATTTTTACTGTATTTTTTTACATCGATCCCGTCAAGCAAAACAAGACCTTCACTCACATCATAAAATCTGTTCAAAAGATTTATGAGTGTGGTTTTACCGGATGCCGTGCCCCCTATTATGCCGACTTTTTCACCTTTTTTTATTCTGAAGGAGATATTATCGAGCACACATTCGGAAGTGTCGTTATATCTGAAAGAAACGTTATCGAATTCGACGGCAAATTCATTCTCACTGTCTCCTGTTTCGCTGCTTTCAGGGTAAACCATGTCGGGTTCCGAAAGTTCAATATCTTTTACTCTTCTTGTACTTGCGGCAGCTTTTGAAACCGATATCACAAGATTAGCTACCTTGATGATTTCCACGAGTATCTGTGACATATAGTTATACAGTGCAACAGTGGACCCTACAAGAAAAATCCCGTCATTGACATAATGAGATGAGATAATAAGTATGATAAGGATACCGAAATTCAGAACGGCAAATGTAAGCGGATTAAGAAGCGCGGAAATATTTCCGGACCTCATTTGATATCCATACATTTTTTCACTGATTTTTTCCAGTTTGCTTTTTTCTTTGTCAACGAGGTTGTAAACTCTTAATACCCTGACGCCTTTGAGGTTGTCTCTGATTCCGGATGTCATGGAATCTGATTCTTCCTGTATCTTATTGTGTACGGGAATAGGCAGTACAAGTATCAAAACTATTATTAGAGATAAAATTAAGATTACGCCCAGAAAAACAAGTGAAACAGTCTTATTTATGACAAAAGCCATAACAAATGCACCGATAACAACAAAAGGAGATCTGAGGACAAGCCTGAAAAACAGATTGGCACCGTTTTGAATATTATTGACGTCTCCCGTCATCCTTGTAATCAGCGTGCTTACTCCGTATTTGTCAATCTGAGAAAAAGGAAGTTCGTGCATTTTTCTGAAAATACTTTCCCTTATACTCCCTGCAAGAGCCACCGATGCCTTTGCTGAAAAATATTGTGCTGTTATTGAGGATACAATGCCAAGTAATGCTAGTCCCGCCATAAGAAGAAAGCCGTATATGATAACGCTCTTGTTCTGCGCGCTGATACCGTTATCTATTATATTTGCAACGACAAGCGGAATAAGAAGTTCAAAAACAGCCTCCAACAGTTTAAATAACGGGGCCAATATTATTTCTTTTTTATTGTTTTTCAAATGAGTTAAAAGATAGCCCATAATTATCGAAAATCCTAAATATTTGTTATTAATTCGTCAGCGAGTTCTCTAACGGATCTGATTTCTCCATTAACATCAGCAGTTAATATATGTGCTTTTTTATACCTTCTGAGCCAGATCATTTGTCTTTTAGCATAATGTCGTGTAGCAAGCTTGATATCTTCAGTAATCTCGTCTTTTGTTTTATCACCCGAGAAATACGGTATAAACTCTTTATATCCTATTGCCTGCCTTGCGGTTGTACCGAGGGCATCCCATTTGTCCGTAAAATACTTCGCCTCATTCTCGAGTCCGGACGAGATCATCTCATCAACTCTTTTGTTTATCCTTTCATACAGAATACCTCTGTCATCAAAGCTGATTACAAAAAGCCTGTCATCGTAGAAAGGGTCGTCAGAAATCTGCTCCTTGTCTATCTCGGTTTTGGTCTTACCGGTCAGTTTAAATATTTCTATGGCTCTTACTACCCTTTTGACATTATTAAAGTGTATCTTTTCTGCAGATTCAGGGTCGATTTCTCTCAACATTTCATGTAAAAACTCACGTCCCTTTATCTCGGAGATTTCATAAAGCTCTTTTCTGATTGAATCATCAGATGGTATCTCCGTATTGAATGATTTTATGTTTATAAGCGAATCATGGTACAGGAAGGTCCCTCCGCAAATGATCGGAACTTTATTTCTGCTCTTTATTTCAGATATTATCTCCGATGCCATCTCAGTGTAATCGGCTACAGAAAAATCTTCTTCTGCGGATATAATATTTATCATATGATGAGGTATTGCTCTCATTTCTTCACATGTAGGTTTTGCAGTACCTATATTCATATCCCTGTACAGAAGCATGGAATCACAGGAGACGATTTCACCGCCTATCCTCGAAGCCACTTCGAGCGCAAGCGATGTCTTGCCTGAGGCCGTCGGGCCGAGAATCGAAATTGTTTGAATTTTACCGTTTACCATTGACATATTTTTCCCAATCATCTATATTTAGCTATACATTTACTGATTAAAAAGGCGTACAAATGACAAAAACAAATGTTATGAGAATACTTGACAAACTGGAAGTCAAATACAGTTCTCTTGAATATGAATATGATGAAAATGATCTGTCCGGTGTGTCCGTTGCATCAAAAAACGGGCTTGATCCGGAGCGGGTATTCAAAACACTCGTCTGCGTCGATGAGTCCGGAGCAAACAAGGTATTCTGCATTCCTGTCGAATACGAGCTTGATCTTAAAAAGTGCGCACGCGTATCAGATGTCAAAAGAATAGAAATGATTCATGTAAAGGATCTCCTGAAGGTAACCGGATACATCCGTGGCGGATGCTCTCCTGTCGGAATGAAGAAGCAGTTTCCGACATTTATCGATGAGACTGCGCAGCTTTTTGACACCATATACGTAAGCGGAGGGCTCAGAGGAGTCCAGATTGAATTATCACCGTTAAAACTTGCTGAGATTATCAACGCAAGGTTTTGCGACCTGCTTAAATGATCAGAGCAGCTTCTCGTATGCCACCCTTTTTTCGCCTGACTCAAGAAATATTATCCCGCAATACTCAAAGTTTTTGTTCTCAAGCATTTTTCGCATAACGACATTTCCTTCGTGCGTATCTATCCTTAATGACTTTCTGTTGTGATTTTTGGCAAAATCTTCTGCAAATCTCATAATGCAGCCGGATGCTCCCTTTCCTCTGATGCGGAGGCTTACCGCAACTCTGTGTATGGCGATATAGGACATTGTATCACCGCTTTTCCAGTTCCCGTCATATATAATGTCATAAGTAGGCTCACCGTCTGATATAAGGACAAATGCTCCTGAAACGACATTATCCGACAGCAGAACGTACATTCTTTCAGATTCTATATCTGCCATGACCGTTTTTTTGTCCGGATATCCGTTTTGCCATTGGTCAATTCCCAATGAGGCAATAGTCCCTCTTGCCTCATTATACAGTATTTCAAGTTGATTATAATCCGTCTCTACGGCTTTTCTGATTTTATACTCTCCAGATATCATCTTTATCCTCTATAACAGAAATTGTTTCGAAAATGATCCAAATCATAAAAAATGATTTTTTAAAATGCTTGACATAGATATATTCGACTATTATAATATTAAAGAATTATTCGTGGGTATATCTCACACATCACAAAGGAGTTGTTAATAGATGTTTGATCAAATTAAGGAATTGCTTGTAGAAGAACTTTCAATAAATGAAGATGATATTACTCTCGAGTCCGAGCTTGTCAATGATTTGGGAATTAATTCACTTGAACTTGCTGACCTTGTTTTACAGTGTGAAGATAAATTCGATATTGAAATCAGTGACGAAATGATCAATAGTTTCGTAACAGTCGGTGACGTGGTCGATGCTCTGACTGATTTAGTCGGTAATGACAGATAACAATCAATTATTTAGCGCGTCGATTTACGGCGCGTATTTTTTATTGGCAGGTATTTTATGTCTGAAAAAATAAACATAAGAGGCGTCATGTTCGACAGCATCAGTCTTGACGAGACTGTTGATATTCTGATGAACAACCTGAAAACGGGAGTTCAGACTGCCGTTTATACACCAAACTCGGAAATAGTTCAGCAATGTATAGAAAACAATGACTTATATAAAGTCATAAACTCCGCTGAAATCGTGGTTCCAGACGGAATAGGTGTAATTAAAGCCGGCAAAATCCTGGGCACGCCATTTGAAAAAGGAAAAGTTGCCGGGATTGAAGTCGGTGAAAAACTTATTGAATCCCTCTCTCATACCGAACATACCGTTTATCTTCTCGGGGGCAAACCGGGAGTTGCGGAGACGGCAGGTGAAAAGTTAAGCGAAAAATACAGCGGAATCAAATTTGCGGGTTTCGGCGACGGGTATTTTGACAAGTCCCCGGACAGCGAAGAAAATCTGGCTGTACTCAACAAAATCAACGAATCGGGTGCGGAAGTCCTTTATGTCTGTTTCGGTGCTCCGGCACAGGAAAAATGGATTTATGAGAACAGAAGCAGAATTCCAAAAGTAAAACTCATGCTTGGTCTCGGCGGTTCTCTTGACGGATATGCAGGAATCGCAAAAAGGGCTCCGAAATTCTTCATCAAATTCGGTCTGGAATGGTTTTACAGACTTTTAAAAGAACCTAAAAGGATCGGAAGAATGATGAAATTACCAAAGTTTTATTTCGGCACTTGGCTGTACAAACTGAAGAATAAAAAATAATTAAATTAACGCATCTCATTGTTACCTGAGATGCGTTAATATTTAATTTGATGATATTTTTTTATTCTACCTCGTTCTGAACAACATTACTTCTTTCAACCAGCTCTATCATAACGTTTGTCCAAATAATGGAGCTTTTGAGATCGTGTTCGGTGTAACCGTAAACATCCATGAATTCCTCAATCGAGTTTAAACCGGCATTTTTAGCATATCCCATAGCTGCTTCTTCGTATTCTTCCTTAGTCAGCAGTGCATCAAGTTCTTTTGCCACTGAATAAAGGACAAGATCTTCTTTTATGTAACTCTCGCATCTTGCGTATAGGTCGTCTTCCGTGATCTTCAGATAATCTGAAAGGTATGTATCATAGTCAACCTCATATGTTTTGGCTGCATCAGCATAGACCTGCTTTGAAAATTCAAATAAATCTTCAACAGAATTTTCAGGATACTTAATCAGCTCAGCACCTTCGGTAACCTGCGGCCAAAGTTCTGCAAACATAGAGTTCCTGTCATCATAATATGACTGCATATCATAATAATTTCTGTATTCTCTGAGAAAATCTTCAGTATTTTCAAAAGTAGTGTTATCTTTCACAAACTGTTCTATTGTGGGTACCTGTTTGTCGCCTACTATTTTGTTTATTTTGCATTTGAATGTTACAGTAACGCCTGCAAGATCAGAATTCCTGTAGTCTTCAGGGAAAACAATGTCAAAACTGAAATCTTCGCCTATCTCATGCCCGATAAAGGCTTCTGCAAATCCGGGAATGTAACCAGAAGACTCGGTGATCACGATCGTTGCATCTTCTGCCTGAGTGTTCTCAACAAATTCATCATCGATATATCCGGCAAAATTTGCGATGACCGTATCTCCGGAAGCAGCAGCTCTGTCGGTTATCTCAGATGCAGTTGAATACTGCTCAAGAAGGCTGTTGATTATGACGTCAAATTCTTCATCGGTCAGCGGCACGTATGAAGAATGAACTGTCAGATTCTCATACTGTCCCAGCTTGACATACTCGCTCAGATCGTTGTTCTCATAATCAAACGGGACATACTCGACTTTGTCCTTTCCTTCTTCGGTATCCGGAACGGAAGCTGTGTCCTCAGTATCTGATGTTTCTGATTCTTTTGTATCCACTGCAACTTCTGTATCTGCGGTATCATTTTTAGTATCTGTGGTGTCTGTTTTATTACCGCTTGAAGAACAAGCGACAAAAGCAAAAACAAGGCATATCATCAAAAAAACGGCTATAATTCTTTTCATATTGGTCTCCAATTATTTTTAATTCAAGACAATATACCATATAAGGATGTATAAATCAAGGATATTAATTTCCATAAATGTTAACAATTAATAACTCACGAGGTAACAAAAATGATTTTATCAACTTTATGCTACATAAGAAAAGATGATAAATACCTTATGTTGCACAGAAATAAGAAAAAGAACGACATCAACAAAGATAAATGGATCGGAATCGGCGGCAGGTTTGAGGAAAACGAATCACCTGAGGAATGCATAACCCGCGAGACATTTGAAGAAACAGGACTCGTGCTGAATGCTCCGGTCATTCGCGCCGTAATAACTTTTACTCAGGAAAACAGTGAATCAGAACAGATGTTTCTTTTCACATGTGATGATTTTTCGGGAGAAATAAAAGAAGAATGTAATGAAGGAGATCTTGAGTGGATCAAAATAAAAGACGTATACAAGACTGATTTATGGGAAGGCGATGTAATCTTTTTAAACAAAATAGAACATGACTGCGACTTCTTCACTCTTAAGCTTGTGTACTCGAAGGATGGAAAACTGCTTGAAGCAGTAGAAAACGGCAAAACAAAGATCAAATAACTTCAATTTGATAATAATATACAACTAATTATAAAAAAGACCTTTGATTTCATAGAATAATGGCATTGACTGCTGAAGCAAAAAAATATATACTCTAGGAAAAGGAGTGATACGATAATGAATTTTTTACTTGATACAGCACATGTAGACTCTATTAAGAGATGCTGTGAATTCTTCCCTGTTGCGGGGGTAACAACAAACCCAACAATTATTTCCAAAGAAAATACTGATTTCAAATCACTGATATATACAATTAGAGATATTATCGGTTTTGACAGGATGCTTCATATCCAGACAACGTCAACTGAAGCAAAAGATATTGTCAAAGAAGCTGTAGAACTTGACAAGCTAGTCGGCAGAAAGAACTTTTTTATAAAGATTCCAATCACCGCCGAGGGATTGAAAGCCGCAAAAGAATGCAAGGAAGCGGGCATCGGTGTTACCATGACAGCCATATTCACACAGACTCAGGCCCTTATAGCTTCAAATGCTGGTGCTGATTATGTGGCACCTTATATAAACAGACTCGACAATATCGTCTCCGACGGAGTACACGTGGTCAGCGAGATAGCCGAAGTATTCAGAATGAACAATGTAAATACAAAAATACTCGCAGCAAGCTTCAAAAACGTCGAACAGATCCACAAAGTAGCATTGACAGGAGCTGATTCGGTCACAATCAATCCGGATATTTTCGACATGCTTATTTATCACCCGCTCACATATTATGCAATCGATGATTTCGACAAAGACTGGGAAACAGTATACGGGGATAAGAAAATACTTGATTTGATAAAATGATTTCATTAAAAAATACCGAGGATCACTCGGTATTTTTTATTGTCATGCTTTGAAGCTGTCCTTAAGTGAGACAGATAAATTGAAAGTGTTGCTGTTCTTTGTATCCTTTGCGAAATATCCCTGTCTGACAAACTGGAATGATTCGCCGGGTTTTGCTTCGAGAAGTGAGTTCTCGACAACAGCGTCCTTTATAACTATGGCTGACTCGGGGTTCAGGAAATCCTTGAATATCTTTCCCTCAGGAAGATCATTCATGTTTTCTTCAGTGAAAAGCCTGTTATAAAGTATCACATCCGCTCTTGCAGACTTATCGGCTGAAAGCCAGTGTATGGTTCCCTTGACTTTTCTGTCTGTCGGAACTCCGGTGCCTGTTTCAAGATCGGCATCACAGTGAATCTCCACAACTTTGCCATTTTCATCCGTAACAACTGATTTATACTTAATGATGTAAGAACTCATAAGTCTCACTTCACCGCCCGGTTTAAGACGGAAGAATTTTGGCGGGGGATCAAGAGAAAAATCGGTTGATTCTATGAATATTTCTTTTGTCAACGGAAGTTTTCTTGTTCCTTTTTCTGGATCATTCGGATTGTTGACGAAGTCAAAATATTCCTCGCAGCCGTCAGGAAGATTATCAATAACGACCTTGACCGGATCAAGGATAGCTACTCTTCTCTCTGCACTCATATTGAGTTTTTCTCTCAGGCAGTGTTCGAGCAGACCGATATCGACCATGCTGTTGGCTTTTGAAACGCCTATTCTTTCAATAAAATCAAGAATCGATTCAGGTGTATATCCTCTACGCCTAAGACCGCACAATGTCGGCATTCTCGGATCATCCCAACCGTCAACGACACCTGTTTCAACAAGTTCTCTCAAATGTCTCTTTGATAAAACCGTGTTAGTTATATTGAGTCTTGCGAATTCAATCTGTCTGGGCTTTGACGGAACATCACAGTTCTCTATGACCCAATTGTAAAGTGGTCTGTGGTCTTCGTATTCCAGAGAACACAGGCTGAAGGTTATTCCTTCGAGAGCATCCTGTATAGGGTGTGCAAAATCGTACATCGGGAACACACACCATTTTGTTCCCTGTCTGTGATGTTCAATATATCTGATTCTGTACAGAACAGGGTCTCTCATGTTGAAATTGCCTGAAGAGAGGTCTATTTTTGCTCTGAGTGTATATTTGCCTTCAGGAAATTCCCCGTTCTTCATTCTGTAAAACAAATCAAGGCTTTCCTCAACAGGTCTGTCTCTGTACGGGGAAACTGCAGGATGAGTCAGATCGCCTCTGTATTCTTTGAACTGATCAGGTGTCAGTTCGCAGACATACGCGAGGCCTTTTTTTATAAGGCCTACAGCGAGCTCAAAAGTTTTGTCAAAATAATCCGAACCGTAGAAGAATCTGTCTCCCCAGTCAAATCCAAGCCAGTGTATGTCTTCTTTGATAGCATCAACAAATTCAGTATCTTCTTTTGCCGGGTTGGTATCGTCCATTCTCAGGTTGCAGATACCGGAATATTTTCTGGCTGTACCGAAATCAATGGTCAATGCCTTACAGTGACCTATGTGCAGGTATCCGTTAGGTTCCGGAGGAAATCTGGTGTGGACCGTGTTCACCTTTCCGCTGCTTAAATCTTCATTTATGAATTCTTCGATAAAGTTGGAAGCTTCTACCATCTTTTTTCCTTTCTCACAGTGATTCAATCATTCTGTTTATTCTTTCAGACACTTTTTCCGGCCCCATAATATTCATAACCTGATAGAGGTCCGGGGAGTTGATTCTTCCGGTTACTGCCACTCTTATAAACATTGAAACGTCACTGACATTTCCTCTGTAGTTTTCCGGATTTGCTTTGTAGGCTTTCATATCCGACGCATATCCAAGGGATTCGGATATGGCTTTGATCTTTTCAAACCATGTATTGTTGTCGTCTGACGGATTATATGTTCTTACAAACCCTTCAAGTGCAGCCTTAATATCTTCATGTGAAAACTCTTCGGGATACTCATCTTCAATCTTAAACAGCTCATCATAGAAAAACGAAGCATAGGTTTTTATATCCGCGAGTGTCGTAAGATCTTTTCTGGGTTTCTTTCCGCCTCTTCCTATAGAAAGGATCTGCTTTGCATATTCAGGATCCTTGGTTAGGATAGCGTGGAAATCACTGTCAAATTCCCTGCTCCAGTCAGCAGCTTTTGTATATATCTCATCCGTCGTGAGTTTTGAAAGTACTGTTTTTGAAACATCATTTAGTTTATTGAAATCCAGAAGACATCCGGATGTGCTCATCTTTTTAATGGAAAACGGGAAATCAAGCATGCCCTTGTCAGGGTTCTGAGCGTGCCATTCCTCATAGTTTGAATTGAGAAGGGTCATCACATATTCTGAAATGCATTCAGGTGTGTATCCCATTCTTCTGTAGTCCTCTACATTCGCTCCCATATCACGCTTGGACAGTTTCTTTTTATTGCCATTTTCGTCAAGACGCATTATTTGAGCGATATGCATGTATTTGGGAAGCTTAAATCCAAGATAATCAAAAAGCATTACATGCCTTGAAAGTGACGGAAGCCATTCCTCGCCTCTTACAACATGTGTGGTGCCCATCAGGTGATCGTCAATAGCATGAGCAAAGTGGTATGTAGGAATGCCGTCACTCTTTAAAAGCACTTCATCCTTATCATTCTCAGGCATCTCTATCTTGCCTTTAATGAGGTCATTGACGATTATTTTTCTGTCCGGATCACCATTCGCAAGCAGTCTGAGAACGAATTTATCTCCGTTTTTCAGATGTTCTTCAACTTCCTCAATAGTAAACTGCCTCTGTCTGAGCATCGCTTCTTTTTGTTCCGCTTCAGCCTCGGGAGTCCATACTTTACTGGATATTTCAGCTTTTTTATCGACTTCCTTCAGGGCTTCAAGCTCGTCTTCAGAGGTGAACACTGGATATGCCTTTCCCTGTTCCACGAGCCACTTGGCATAAACATGATATATTTCACGTCTGTCACTTTGGCGGTACGGACCATAATTTCCGTTGTCGTATATATTATCGTTTTCATCAACAGCCGCTCCTTCATCGAAAACTATTCCGAATCTGGCGGTAGTCCTTATCATACCTACAGCTGCGCCCTTTACTTCTCTTTTTGAGTCTGTATCCTCGATTCTGAGGTAAAAAACTCCTCCGGACTGATGTGCGAGTCTTTCGCAGACAGTTGCCGGGAACAATGTTCCAAGATGGACAAATCCGGTAGGACTCGGAGCGATTCTTGTGACTTTGGCTCCCTCAGGAAGATTTCTGGGCGGATATCTTTTTTCTATATCATCCGGTGTCAATACGACATCTGGAAACAAAAGCTTTGCCAAATAACTGTAATCCATTTCGTTACTCCCGTTGTATCAAAATATATCTAGAGAATTATATCACATCTTTATATTTTAGTCCATATTGATTTTAGTGCGTTTAAAGACAGTTTACAATATTTACAAATATAACTTCATTCGCTGTTGATTTTCACAAGAAGTTATGTTATGATATCGTTCGATATAAATCCTACGAAATGCTGAGGATTCATAAATGAACACTAAGGGTATTTTCTTCAGAAATCAGCTCAACGGTTTCAACAAAGATGATGTTAACAATTATATAAAAAGCATCGATATCAAGCATTCGGAAGAAGTGGCAGCTCTGAATCAGACTATCAATGATCTGAATTCTATTCTGACTCAAACAGTTTCTGAAAGAGATGAAGCAAAAAAAACAGCAGAAAGCGCTACGGAACTTTCTGCATCTCTCGAAAAGAAAGATAAAGATCTGAAAGAGTCCGCTATAATAGTAGCAGCAAAAGACATTGAACTTTCAAATCTTCAAATGCTCCTCGATGATTCAAAAACTGAAATAGCAGAACTCGAGAAGAAACTGGAACTTTCAAAATCAGATGATACCGCAAAACTCAATTCTGAAATATCCAGACTTACGGCCCTTAACGAAGAGAAAGATAATATAATCGTGAGTCTCAATGATGAGATAGAAAGGCTTAATTCAACCCTCCCGGCACAATCTGATTCGGAAACTAAAGATGTCGGTGCAAATACAAGAGACACTGCGTACAAACTTGAGATGTATGACAAAATCAGCAACCAGATCGGCGATATTCTTCTAAACGCAAACAGAAGTGCAGACGATATCGTCTCTGCAGCCAAAAACGAAGCCACAAGGATCTCATCTGAAGCCAAAAATGAAGCTGACAGACGAAAAGAAGAATTGAAATATGAGGCTGAGAATCTGAAAAATCAGATTATAGGAATATCATCTCAGACATCACAAAAGATCAGCAATGATATTAAAGAAAGCACCGAACAATACCTCAAAACCCTTATGTCAAAAATAGAAGGGATGGTTTCGGATCTTCAGATTTCCCTGTCATCTGTTAATCAAAGCAAACAGGAAATATCTGAAATGCTTGATTCATTTAAGAGTTCCACTCTTGAATCCGTGGAAAACAGAATGACAGAGATTAAATCAAAATTCGATTTTCTCGGAAAGAACTGAAATTTTCATAATTTAAAAGGTCTGCAGCAAGCTGATTATGCTACAGACCTTTTTTGATTTAAATCATTTGGCATCCAGCCAGTTTTTTCCGACTCCGCATTCCACAATGAGAGGTACGGATAAAGTTACTGCATTTTCCATTTCCCTTTTCAGTATTTCTTTAGCTTTGTCAACACAGTCTTCAGCCGCCTCAACAATAAGCTCGTCATGGACCTGCATGATAAGACGTGCATCTATCTCCTCGTTTTTTAAGGCTTCTGCAACTTTCAGCATCGCAATTTTAATTACATCGGCCGCTGTTCCCTGTATTGGACTGTTTTTCGCCATTCTTTCGCCAAATGCCCTCAATGTTGCTTTCGGTGACATGATTTCGGGCAGATACCGTCTCCTGCCAAACAAAGTTTCAGTAAATCCGTTCTTTTTTGCAAATTCCACTGTTTTTTTCAGAAAAGAATCAACTCCGCTGTAAGTATACAGATAGTTTTCGATGTACTCTTTAGCCTGTTTGTTTGTTATACCCAGATCTTTTGCCAGCGAGAACGGACCTATGCCGTATACTATGCCGAAATTCACAGCCTTTGCTCTTCTTCTGAGTTCGGGAGTTACCATGCTTACCGGAATGTCAAAAACCTGGGAAGCCACATGAGTGTGAATGTCTATATTGTCCTTGAAGGCATTCTTCATGTTTTCGTCTTCCGCCATGGCTGCAAGTATGCGTAGCTCAATCTGGGAGTAGTCAGCATCAACAAGCACCCTGTTTCTGTCAGCTATGAAGAATTTTCTGAGATTTCTTCCAAGTTCTTCCCTTACAGGAATATTCTGAAGGTTCGGCTCACTTGAGGCAAGGCGACCAGTTGCTGTTCCGGTCTGACTCAGATTGGTATGTATTCTGTCGAAAGCATCTGCTTGGTTAGCGAGGTTCTCCCCATATGTGCTGCGGAGTTTTGAAACCTGTCTGTAATCAAGTATTTCATCAACTACAGGATGAAAAAATCTTATTGATTCAAGAGTTTCAGCATCTGTTGAGTAACCGGTCTTGTTTTTGCCGCCCTTGGGATTTGGAAGGCCCATTTTTTCAAACAATATTTCACCAAGCTGCTTCGGCGAATTCACATTGAAAATATATCCAGACTGAGTATGAATATCTTCTACCAGTCTGTTCTCCATCATTTCAAGCTCTTTTGAATAGTTCCTGATTCCCTCAGGATCGATTTTGAATCCCGTTTTTTCCATCCTGTACAGGAGTTTCGAGAGCGGTATTTCAATATCATAAATCAGACTGTTCATATTCAGCTTTTCTATATCATCTCTCATTGCGGAATACAATTCCCTGATGTAAAAAGATTCACAATCGGGTGTCATTTCATCGCAACTTAAATATTTCTTCGAGATGAGAGCGAGCGAATAATCTCTTTTGCCGGGATCAAGAAGATATGAGGCTATCATGGTATCAAAAGCACAGTCAACAGTATTCTCATCTGCATCTGTGTCTTTGAGGAGGGATTTCAAATCATGGCAGACAATCTTTCTTTTTGAGATGAACGATCTCAGGTCTTCTTTGCTGATGTCATCGCAGATAAGGACTTCATTGTCAGGTCCGCAAATATTGATACCGCCTGCCTTCAGAAACACGCTGTATGTAACATCAGCAGGTAATTTTGCTATTTCGCCACAAGGAACTTTTCTGCTGCTGAATTCAGGCTGATCCTTTGATGGTGAAAACGTCGACTTTATTCCCTCTTTTACAAAGCGTTTTGACATGTCACGAAGTTCAAACTTTTCGCACAAAGCCAAAAACTCATCGGTGTTGATAGAATATGACTTAAATATCTCATCAGAGGGTGGTATGGGAGCATCTTTCACAATCGTGGCAAGATATTTTGACATATATGCGGATTCTTTATCTTCGGTCAGCTTTGTGAATACACTTTTGCTTTTGCAGTACTTCTCAAGGTCAGAGTATAAATTGTCAAGACTTTTTGCCTCGGCGATAAGAGCAAATGCAGACTTTTCGCCTATGCCACGTACTCCGGGAATATTATCTGATGAGTCTCCCATCAGTGCCTTTACATCGATGTATTCTGTAGGAGTCACGGATTTTTCATCATAAAATCTCTGCTCATCATAGATGATATCCCCGTTTTTTGAGCTGAGAACAACATATGTGTCCTGCGTTATGAGCTGAAGAGAGTCTCTGTCACCGGTAACTATATACGATTTTATATTTTCTTCTTCTGCTCTCGCTACAGCAGTTCCAATGACATCGTCTGCTTCATAACCCTGACACTCGAGAACGGTAATGCCCAGAGATTTCACAAATTCCTTTGCATATGGCAGCTGTTTCGCCAAATCATCGGGCATTCCCTTCCTGGTACCTTTATATTCCGAATAAAACTGATGTCTGAAAGTTTTACCGGGCAAATCAAATGCGCATGCAACATAATCAGGTGCCAATGTGTCTATATGCTTGCTGATGATTGACAGAAAGCCATAGATAGCATTTGTCGGGAAGCCGTCTTTGGTTGAAAGAAACCGTATTCCATAAAATGCTCTGTTCAGTATGCTGTTTCCGTCAAAAATCAAAAATTTTCCTGCCATAAATATCACATACCTTATCTAAATACCGGAAATAGATTATTCGCCGAGAAATTCAAGAAGATCGTCTTTTGAGATATATCCGACGG
>CACXBN010000132.1 GCA_902765885.1 uncultured Ruminococcus sp.
CGTCATATGAGATATTGTTCTTGTCATAATAGTTTTTAATCGCGGCACTTATTGCCTGTTCTGCGAGAACAGAGCAGTGCAGTTTATGTTTCGGAAGTCCGTCAAGCGCTTCTACTATGGCTTTATTCGTAATCTCCAAAGCATCAGAAAGAGGCTTTCCTATGATCATTTCCGTCGCCATTGAACTTGAGGCAATAGCGCTTCCGCATCCGAATGTTTCAAACTTTGCATCGGTGATAATATCATCTTCGATTTTAAGATATACTTTCATAATATCACCGCATTTTGCGTTTCCGCACTCTCCGACACCGTCAGCATTCTCGATTATGCCCACATTCCTAGGATGCAGGAGGTGGTCCATTACTTTTTCACTATATAATGACATATCATTCTCCTTTTTTAAATATAAAATGGTTTAATTCCGTTTACTTTATCTCTCCACAGAGGAGACATGTTTCTGAGATATGTAACCACTTCGGTAACATTATCGATGATGTATTTAACCTGTTCATCTGTTATGGTTTCATCGATAGTCAATCTAAGTGACCCATGTGCAATTTCATGCGGTCTTCCTATTGCCAGCAAAACATGACTCGGGTCGAGTGATCCGGAAGTGCATGCTGATCCGGATGATGCTTTGATTCCGCGATTATCAAGCAGAAGAAGGAGGGATTCACCTTCAATTCCTTCAAAACACATATGAACATTTCCGGGAAGTCTCATGTTTCGGTCGCCGTTGACTACGGAATGAGGGATTTTTTCGAGGCCTTCAATTATCTTATCTCTTGCTTTTATTATATGCGGAGTTACCTCATCTATTTTTTCGTAAGACTCTTTCAGTGCAGCTGCCATCCCGGCAATAGCCGGCAGATTTTCAGTACCTGCTCTTTTTCCTCTTTCCTGGGCACCGCCGTAGATGACGTTCGTAAGTCTTATTCCTTTTCTGGCAAATAAAACCCCGGTTCCTTTTGGACCATTGAATTTATGAGCAGACAACGAAAGCATATCAATATTTTCTTCATTGACATTTATCTTTATGTGGCCTGCTGCCTGTACTGCGTCAGTATGGAACAAAACGCCTTTTTCTCTGCATATTGCTCCTATTTTCTTTATGTCCTGAACAGTTCCTATTTCATTGTTTGCATACATAACAGAAACAAGACAGGTATCATCTCTGATGCTTTCTTTTACAAGTTCCGGGTCAACCATTCCTTTTTCCGAAACATTCAGAAGGGTAATCTCATAACCTTGCGTTTTCAGATGTTCAAGAGTATGCAGTACCGCATGATGTTCAAATGTTGTAGATATTATATGTTTTTTGTTTTTCCTTGCTCCGATAACGGCTGCTGAAACCAAAGCCTGATTGTCAGATTCGCTTCCGCCTGATGTGAATGTTATCTCCGAAGGAAGACAGCCAAGGATTTGCGCAATCTCTTCTCTTGATTTGTCAAGAATCTCAGCTGCGTCCTGCCCGTCAGAATGAAGGCTTGATGGATTGCCGTTATGTTCTTTCATACATGTAAGCATTGCAGCTATAGCAGATTCGGAGATCTTTGTTGTAGCAGCATTGTCAGCATAAATATACATCTTTTTTCCTCGTACAGTGTAAGTAGTGGTTTTTATGTTTTCCGGATGTTATTATATAATCTAAAAGTGCATTATTCAATACCTATCGATATAGTATGTATTAACAAACGGTGAATTTTTTAAAAATACACTTTGAATATACAGAAAAGGAAAAGCCGGCATCTATATGCTTTCACTCTATAGATATCGGCTCAGATTATGTAACTGGGGTAGCAGGATTTGAACCTACGAATGCAGCAGTCAAAGTGCTGTGTCTTACCACTTGACGATACCCCAAAGCGCAGTAATTATAGCAAATAGGGTAATAAAAGTCAATATTACATTGTTTCATCCGCTATAATTACTGATAAAGATTATCTTATAATAAGCTGCTTGGGCAAGCCTTTTTCGTATATCACTTCAGTTTCTCCGAGGATCAGAGGCAATATATATTCAAGGCATTCATCGGTAACCTGATTACCGCGGTCGTTAATAAAATTCTTCGGTACTGTTTTAACTTCATTTGCGACTTTGTAAACAGAAATAGGAAGATACTCAACAGAATATTCTTCAGAAGCTTTTCTCTTCATGGAGATCATCTGAGCGGTAAGTCCATTAGCTGCAGCAGTTACAGCTGTATAGCCACAGCAGAATGATTCATCTATATCTGTTTTTGATGCAAGGTGAGCTGCGCATCTCTGAGGAAGATTCAATTCTATCGATCTTACTTTACACCCGAATTTTTCTTTAACGGCTATTTCAAGTGCTTTTCCGGTACCTTCAAGGTATTTGTGGCCAAACACATCAACAGCACCGCTTTGCGTTCCTTCACCAACATAGTGTCCGTTTCCGTAGTTGGCTCCTTCGGAAACTGCAATCACGACATTCGGATGTTTTTTGAAAGCATTTTCTATGTCTTCAAAAAAACTCTCCATGTTGAATGGTATCTCAGGCAGATAAACATAATCCGGTTCATATCCGGTTACTATTCTACCGATAGCCGCAGCACATGTCAGCCATCCGGAATCTCTTCCCATTATTTCAACAATAGTTACTGCTTTTGTCGTATATACGGAACAGTCGCGGATTACTTCCTGAAGTGTAGTGGCAATGTATTTTGCGGCAGATCCGTATCCGGGAGTATGATCGGTTTCCATAAGATCATTATCGATAGTCTTTGGAACGCCTATAACTCTCATTTCATAATCCGTTTTCTCGAGATATGAGGAAAGTTTGGCAACGGTATCCATTGAATCATTTCCACCGATATAGAAGAAGTATCTTATGTTGTGTTTTTTGAACAGAGATATAAGATTCTCATAAAATTCGGTATTATCTACGGTCGGGAGTTTCTTCCTGCATGATCCAAGAGCGGAAGCAGGTGTGGTGGACAATAAATCGAGCTTTTGAGTATCTGCTTCACCATTCTCCAGAGTAAACAATCCGGAGAGATTGATCAATTTTTCATTAAGAAAACCTTCGATACCGTTTTCCATGCCATACAGCACATCTATGTGTTTTTTATCCTCTATACAAGCCTTAATAACACCCGCAAGAGAAGCATTGATTGCAGAAGTGGGTCCTCCTGACTGACCGACTACAGCTGCGCCGTATAATTCACAATTAGACATAATGTAATCTTCCTTTCGCAAATTCACAATGATAATATCACATGAAAATTTTAAAGTCAATAAATCACAATAACTTGCAATAAGGACTTTGTTTGTGATAATATTAGTGCTGAAAAAAATCGGGAGATTTAATTAAACTATGAATAAAGGAATTATAAAAAGAGCAATATCAACTGACGGATCGATAAGACTTATTATCACTGATTCTACTGAGGTAGTAAAGGAGAGCTGCAGAATTCACAACACCTCGAAAACCATGACTGCAGTACTTGGAAGAGCTCTTACGGCAACCTCGCTGATGTCGTCTTTGCTTAAAGATAAAACTGATACTCTCACACTTCAATTAAGAGGGAACGGCCCTTGCGGCTCTGTCATCTGTGTAGGTGATTACATGGGAAATGTAAGAGGATATGCCGATAATATGAATGTTGAGCTTCCTCCAAATTCAAAAGGAAAACTCGATGTAGGCGGTGCGGTAGGAAGAGGAAATCTGTATATCATCAAAGATATGGGCTTTGGAGAACCTTATGTAGGAATTTCACCGATAATAACAGGAGAAATCGCCGAAGATATAACCGAATATTATGCAACCAGTGAACAAACACCGACAGTTTGCAGTCTGGGTGTTATGGTCGACAAAAACAATATGTGCATCAGCTCCGGTGGCTATATCCTTCAGTTGCTGCCAGGTTATGATGAAGCTGTTATCGACATTATAGAAGAGAATGTTAATAAAGCAGGTCCTGTATCAAAACTTTTCAATGACGGACACACGTGCGAAGAAATAATGGATATCCTTTTCGGAAGCATTAAGTACGAGATATTCGATGAATTTGATTATGGATATAAATGCACCTGCAATCACGAAAAATATCTGAAAGCTCTTGCATCTCTCAATGATAAAGATTTTGAAGATTTAATTAATGGCGGAAAAAACATCGAAACGGTATGTAATTTCTGCGGGAAAAAATATGAGATCGAATTAAATGAACTGATTTCATATAAATCATCAATGAAAAAGAACACAACTGCAGAAGAGTCAAACTGATATAGGAATTATATATATTATCCTGAAACAAGCCCCCTTGCCTGACACAGCAACGTTGTCTGACAAGGGGGCATTTATCATTATTTATATATTCCGGGGGAAATTCTTTCAAGAGTCCTTCCGCGGTATATTA
>CACXBN010000133.1 GCA_902765885.1 uncultured Ruminococcus sp.
ATGTCAGGCGGGAAGCCGTAGTGAAGAATGCGAAGAAAGCACTCAAATCCGTAAAGCCGCGAGTCTTCAATGGCGTTATAATCGTAGTTCCTGCGCTCTGTATATAACCATTTGCCGTCTTCCGCATGATCTCTGTAATATCGCCAGGTCTTCGGCGCGGGAGGGTCCGGTTCATGAATAAAACGGCATACCTGTTCAAGCTGCCACCAACGCAGATCTTCTTCATTATTCGCACGATAAACTACGACGTCGTCTCCGCCGCGTTCTCCCTCATGCATTACCGTCAGCCCGTCAAGATACTCTCCGGAAAAGCAATCGATAGGCTGGTTTGCCACTTCCTTAGGAAGATGTGCACGTATCCATTTTTCATCCAACCTCATTTTTGATTCACCTCCCAAAACGGAATTAATCTTTGCCTTTATCATGTCGTATTGTTTGGAAACGGTATCAAAACCGTGTTTTTTCAAAATGGAGGAAATCTCTTCAATTTGCTTTATCAGTTCTTCTATTGAAATTGTTTTCTCATAATTGGATTCTTCGTAAAAATCGTTTTCGCACCATCTGTATCGTTCAAAAGGATGATTTTCGGCGTCGATACCCCATTCATAAATTTCAGCGGGAGCAACAGATGACTTTGAAAAAATGACAAGTTGACCCTTTTCGTCGGATGTTTGAGTTGGTTCTGAATAACGCCATCGTCCAACGGTAACTACTTTATTTTCCACTTGTATCACCTTTACAAATCCCGATTTGTCAAGAGCATTCGCCCGACTTGCGACCGCCGGACTTGCAAATTTCTTTCCGGTTAATGCTTTGTAGTCATTTCAAGCTCGATATTGAAAAATCCTCTGCCGCGAAGGTAAACAAATCCTCAACCGGATTTTCCTCTGTTTCGAGCAGATCTTCAATTCGACAACCGAGGGTTTTTGAAAGAGCTATGAGCGTACTTGCCGCCGCTCTATTGATATTCTTTGCCCGAATCTCATATTGTTGAAGTGTGCGCAGGTTGACGCCTGCCTTCTCCGAAAGCTCCTTTTGCGTCAATTCGCGCGATTCGCGGATTAACTGTAACTTAGATACATTCCCACCGCGCTTCATGATCTCATTCATTGTTTCCATACACTTTTGCTCCGGAGCCTCGTGTAGTGTTGGATACATCTTGAGGAGCGTATCGCCGTCTATTTTTTCAAGAATACGCTTAAAGGTGTTTCCACTGAACCACTGATACAGTGCAAGAACCCAGCCGCACCAATACTCCGGAGAAAGAGAATATTCATCTCTCGGCGCGGGAAGGACGCTTTTGTACCCTGCGGAAGAAAAAATCTCTCCGGCAAGTTCCGTTCCGGACATTCCTGACACATACTTTGGAACACCGTTTCCAAAGCGATCCGCAATGCCGCTTGCCACGAACATTCTCAAAAATTCGCCCAGTTCAATCCCACAAAGGCAAACTGCGTAATCCGCCGCCTCTCCAAGATTCTTCATTGCGTCGTCTAAATATCGTTCATCGTATGCGTGGATCATCCGGCTTCACACCTTCCTGAATCAAGTCTCTGATATACAATCCTTCCGTAATATCCCGCTCAAGTTCAGCCTGATAAGCAACCCTTGCTTCTTCGTCGCGCGATTTTCTTTTAGGATAGTATACCGCACTATCTATCGTTTCATATCCGTCAAAGCGGACGGCTTCAAATGCATTCCTGCTTTTCAAAACAAATTGTTCTCCGAGTTTTCCAAGCCGCATCGCGTATGAAAGCTGGGCGACTGAGATCGTATTGTCAAGAAACGCTCTGGCAAAGGAAAAATAGGAGTCGTCAGCGCGATAACCGATAATAGCGTCATACCCGGTGATATCAGGCAGATAATTTTGAATCAGCCATTCTCTCCCTCTTCGCATTATAGGAGAGGTTGTTCTGATACGCCGGTTCTGAACGAGTAGCGCAAGCCAATGCAGAATCGTGAATTTCTCGGAGGACAAATTCATTATTTTGAGTCCATCCGTTTGGATGGAATAACGATTGGCATAACCGTCGATCCCGTCATTGACGGCCCATTCTTTTGCGAGTTCAAGATGTTCAGTGCAATAGAATCCCTGACCGTAGTCGTTATATTTCTTTCCCTTCCCAAATTCGGGCGATTGAACGATTTCGGCCGATCCGTGATATATGATAAGTTCTGGCATATGTTACACCTCATACTTCCTCAGAGTTATCTGCCTATATTCTACTACTAAAGAAGTACAACGTCAAGATGTGATCTTTGAATTTAACAAAAACTTTAAACTGTGCGACAATCCGCCGAGCGCCTTTTTGTGTGTGCTCGGTATGCGCGATTACTTGGCGGTGGAATTCCGCAGCGTCTTCCACATCCCGGTTGCATGCGTGATCACGTGATAAAACGTTTTGCGGCTTCGGAGGTGTCTTCGTAAGTGCCGAACGATGACAGCCGGAAGTAAGCTTTTCCGCATTCGCCGAATCCGCTGCCAGGGGTTCCGACTATCTGGTGAGTTTCAAGAAGGTAATCGAAATATTCCCAGCTGTCCATTTCCCACGGGCATTTCAGCCAGATGTAAGGAGCGTTCCTTCCTCCAAAGAAAATCATGCCGGCTTTGTTAAGCGCTTCCATAAGGATTTTTGCGTTCCTTTTATAATATGAAATGTTTTCTTTCAGCTGACGCTTTCCCTCAGGGGTGAATACAGCGCATCCGCCTTTCTGGATTATGTATGAAACACCGTTGGTTTTTGTTGTTCTGTTTCTCACCCACATTTTGTTAAGGCTCATATTCTCTCTGACAAGCGATTTCGGAATAACGGTATACCCGAGCCTCGTTCCGGTGAATCCTGCGGTTTTTGAGAGGGAGCAGATCTCAATCGCGCATGTCTTTGAGCCCTCTATTTCGAATATACTTCTCGGAAGAGCAGGGTCTTCTATAAATGCCTCGTATGCCGCGTCAAATATGATTACGGAGCCGTTTTCATTCGCATAATCAACCCACATTGACAGAAGTTCCTTTGTAAAGACGGCACCCGTGGGATTGTTCGGAGAGCAGATGTATATGATATCAGCCTTTTCTTTCTTCGGAGGCACCGGGAGAAAACCGTTTTCACTTCCGGACGGCAGACGGATCATTTTTCTTCCCGACATGATGTTTGCGTCAACATATGCGGGATATGCGGGTTCCATTATGAGTGCCGTGTTTGACTTGTCAAACAGGTCGAGAATATCTCCGAGTTCGTCACTTGCGCCGCTTGAGACGAATACTTCCTCGTATGAGATATTTATTCCTCTTGAAAGATAATCCACGAGGATCCTCTCTCTGAGAAACGGCGCGCCGCACTCAGGCATATATCCGTGAAAAGTGTCCCTGTGAGACTGGTCTTCCACGGCCTCATGCATTGCTTTTATAACGGCATCGCAGAGGGGAAGGGAAACGTCTCCTATTCCCATCCTGTACAAATGAGCTCCCGGGTGTTTTTTCAGGTAATTATTTGTTTTCTCGTCTATCCGTCTGAACAGATATGAGTCTTTTAAATCGGCATAAGCCATGTTAGGAAGCATAGTCGTCAATCTCTCCTTCAAATACTGTTTCAGCGGGTCCTTCCATATACGCGACCTCTGTGTCAGCTATCGTTATCTTCAGTTCTCCACCGTCGAGAACGACGGCAACCGGGGTGCCGTGATCAAAGAATCCCTGCTTTACCGCTGCGGCCGCAGCCGCGCATGCACCGGTGCCGCAGGCCATTGTGATCCCGCTTCCGCGCTCCCATACTCTCATACGCAGTTTGCCTTCCGCCGTCACCGATGCGAATTCAACATTGATCCCGCCCGGAAACTCAGGGTGCTTTTCTATCCGGGGTCCGATTGATGAAACAGGGGCCTTGTCCGGATCAAACGAAAATATGACGAAATGGGGATTGCCTACCGATACCCTGTATCCGGTAACGATCATGTCTGAAAGGGGGAGATCCATTTTCTCCGATACGTCGGTCATCCCCATATCGACCGTAACGGTTTTAACCTTTCCTTCTTCCGTATGAAGAAGGAGCTTTTTTATGCCTGAAAGGGTTTCAATGGAAAGCTCTTTTTTTGTAGTGTGTTTTTTGTCAAACAGATATTTCCCGACGCATCTGATTCCGTTTCCGCACATCATGGCTTCACTTCCGTCGGAATTGAATATTCTCATTTTGAAATCCGCTTTATCGGATGGGGAAATATATATCATCCCGTCCGAACCCGCGCCGAAATGTCTGTCCGACAGTCTTCTCGAAAGTTTTGATATATTGTCCGGGACATCCCCGAAAACATAAAGATAATCGTTTCCAAGTCCCTGCATCTTTGTGAAACGCATATTATTCACCGCCTTTATCATCTATTGTCGAGACGCTGAGAGTCATCTCTTCCAGAACGTCAAGCAGCATCCGCACTGTGTCAAGGGATGTCAGCATGGCGACATTGTTTTCCGCCGCACAGCTCCTTATCATTACTCCGTCGCCGTAATGTACTCCGGAGAGAATGGCTCTTGTGTTGATAACATAGCTGACATGTCCGGATCTTATCGAATCAAGGACCTCTCGGCTTCCTTCGCTTGGCTTTGAAAGGATTTTTACTTTGATGCCGCTGTCGCGCAGGACTTCTCCCGTCAGTGTCGTCGCTTCTATGCTGAAACCCATTTCATAAAAACGCCTTACGAGAGTAACGGTTTCGGCTTTGTCCTCATCAGCCACGCTCACAAGCACGGTCCCGTAGTTTCTGAGTCTGAGACCGGATGCTATCATGGCCTTGTATACGGCTCTGTGAAGCTTTTTGTCATACCCGATTGCCTCCCCCGTCGATTTCATCTCAGGGGAGAGATAGGCATCAAGGCCGTGCATTTTTGAAAAAGAAAACACCGGTACTTTCACATAAAACTTCTCTTTTTCCGTATGAGTGCGCGTCGTTATTCCCAGATCACGGAGAGAGTGTCCGAGCATCACCATGACACCGATGTCCGCGATGCCGATACCAGTGGCTTTTGAAATGAATGGCACCGTTCTCGATGAGCGGGGATTCACTTCAATAACATATATTTTCTCGTCTTCCGTAACTATGAACTGAATATTGTAAAGTCCCCTTATCCCGATCCCGAGTCCGAGTCTTTCCGTATAATCGAGAATTTTGTCTTTTGTCCTTTCGGAAAGGGTGCACGGAGGATAAACGCTTATCGAGTCGCCCGAATGTATTCCCGTCTTCTCTACAAGTTCCATGATACCTGGAACGAACACACTTGTCCCGTCGCATACTGCGTCCACTTCAACTTCCTTGCCGCTTATGTATTTGTCTATGAGCACCGGCCTGTCGGCGCTTATTTCCGTGGCTGAGAGCAGATATTCCCTCATTCCGGATTCTTTTGAAACTATCTGCATTGCCCTGCCGCCGAGCACGTAACTTGGTCTCACAAGGACAGGATATCCGATTTTTCCGGCAGTCCGCATGGCGTCCTCGAGACATGTGACGGCCTCTCCCCGAGGCTCCGGAATTCCGAGAGAGAGGAGCAGTTTTTCGAAAAGGTCCCTGTTCTCCGCACGTTTTATCGCTTCGCATCCGGTTCCGGTTATCTTCACGCCGAAAGATTCGAGCGGTTCGGCAAGATTTATGGCTGTCTGGCCTCCGAGAGTGACTATGACACCGTCAGGCTTTTCGAGTGTGAGGATGTTCATGACGTCTTCGATGCACAGAGGCTCAAAATACAGTTTGTCCGAACAGGTATAGTCGGTCGATACCGTTTCGGGATTGTTGTTTATAATTATTGCCTCAAATCCGGCTTTCCTTATGGTCTGTGCCGCATGGACAGACGAATAGTCGAATTCTATGCCCTGACCTATGCGTATCGGACCCGATCCCAGAACAACGATTTTTCTCTTTGACGATACGACGGATTCGTTTTCGCATTCGTATGTGGAATAGAAATACGGGATATAGCTGTCAAATTCCGACGCGCACGAGTCGATCATCTTGTATACCGGCATGATTCCGTTTTCGTGTCGAAAAGAGAACACTTTTCTCTCATCGCTCTCCCACAGTGAGGCGATCTCCCTGTCCGAGATGCCCATGCGCTTTGCCTCAAGCAGGACTGCCTTGTCCCATTTGTGTTCTTTGAGAGTCTTCTCCTCTTCGGTTATATTCTTTATTTTTGAAATGTAAAATTTGTCGATAAGAGATTTTTCGGAGATCGAGTCCACGTCCTGCCCCCTTCTGAGAAGGGACGCTATCGCAGAGATCCTGTCGTCAGCCCCTCGGGAAATATATTCGAATATCTCGCCGCTTTTCATTTTTTCGAATTTTTCGCTTATAATATGACAGTTCCCGTTTTCAAGGGACCTTATTCCCTTGAGAAAGCTTTCCTCAAACGTTCTCCCGATGCTCATGACTTCTCCGGTCGCTTTCATCTGGGTAGAGAGGGTGTTGTCCTCATCTGCGAATTTATCGAAAGGAAAGCGCGGCATTTTTGTTACCACGTAATCAAGGGCGGGCTCGAATGAAGCCGGCGTGTTCGCAAGCCTTATTTCCTCAAGCGTCATCCCTATCCCTATTTTCGCAGACACTCTCGCTATCGGATATCCGCTGGCCTTTGACGCCAGGGCCGACGAACGCGAGACGCGCGGGTTGACTTCTATCAGATAATATGAAAAAGAATTCGGGTCGAGCGCAAACTGAACATTGCATCCGCCCTCGATCTCAAGCGCCCTGATCACTTTCAGCGCGCTGTCTCTGAGAATGTGGTATTCAAGATTGGTGAGAGTCTGCGAGGGGCATACGACGATAGAATCGCCCGTATGTATTCCGACGGGATCCACGTTTTCCATATTGCATACGGCTATAGCCGTGTCATGTGAGTCCCTTATCACCTCATATTCTATTTCCTTGTATCCTCTGACGCTTTTTTCAACAAGCACGCTGGAAACGGGAGAGAGCGCGATGGCATTTTCGAGAAGCGGGATCAGTTCGTCCCTGTTTTCGGCGAATCCTCCGCCCGTGCCCCCGAGGGTGAATGCCGGCCTGAGAACTACCGGATATCCTATCCTCTCTGCCGCCGCGATGCCTTCTTCAAGCGTTGACACGGTCTCGGATGGCAGCACCGGCTCTCCTATCTTCGTGCACAGTTCCTTGAATTTTTCCCGGTCTTCAGCAAGTTCAATGGATGACGATCTTGTCCCGAGCAGCTCGACTGAGCATTCCCGAAGCACTCCGGACTTTTCAAGCTCCATGGCCAGATTAAGTCCGGTCTGACCTCCGATGCCCGGAAGAATGGCGTCGGGTCTCTCCACCCTTATTATCCTCGAGATGAACTCCGCGGTCAGCGGCTCCATGTATATGCGGTCAGCGATCATCGGGTCGGTCATTATGGTTGCGGGATTTGAATTCGCAAGAATGACTTCGTAATTCTCCTCTTTGAGCGCAAGGCACGCCTGGGTCCCGGCATAGTCGAACTCGGCAGCCTGTCCGATGACTATGGGCCCCGAGCCGATTACGAGTATTTTTTTGATGTCAGTTCTTTTCGGCATCTGTATCATCTCCTGCTTTCTTCCATCATGCCGACAAAGCGGTCGAAAAGATAAGCGCAGTCACGAGGACCGGGAGCGCTTTCCGGGTGATACTGAACGCTCATGACCCGGTCAACCTTGTTTTCAAGTCCCTCAACGGTCCCGTCCAGAAGATTTATGTGCGTCACCGTCAGCGAAGTGCCCGGGAGGCTTTTTTCGTCTACTGCATATGAATGATTCTGTGATGTTATGTCAATTTTACCGTTTCCGAGGTCCTTGACCGGATGGTTCCCTCCGCGGTGTCCGAATTTCAGCTTGTATGTCTTAGCTCCGTATGCCAGCGCGATTATCTGATGCCCGAGGCATATTCCGAACATGGGAAAGCGTCCGGAGAGCTGTCTTACCGTTTCGATGGTCTCTGTCACGTCTTCGGGGTTCCCGGGGCCGTTTGAAATGAAGATGCCGTCCGGATCCATGTTTATTATCTCCTCGGCCCGTGTGTTCCAGGGGAAGACGGTTACGGAGCAAGACTTTTTCAGAAATGTTCTTATGATATTGCTCTTTATTCCGCAGTCTATTGCGGCGACCCTGAATTTTTCGTCCTGGGCCTCAAAAACGGAGACCGATTTCCGGCTCACTTTCGATACTGCGTCGGCGGGTATTTCGTGTCTTCCGATCTCATTTATACATTCTTCCCTGTTTTTTGACGCATATGTTATTATGGCCTTTGAAGTGCCGTGTGATCGGATATGCCTTGCGAGTTTTCTCGTGTCTATTCCGCAGATTCCCGTGATGTCATATTTCTTCATTATCTCGTCAAGTGTCACCGAATATCTGAAGTTCGAAGGGGCAGTGCAGTATTCTCTGACGACAAGCGCTCCGATCGACGGCATGTCTGATTCGAAATCGTCGTTGTTGATCCCGCAGTTTCCGATAAGCGGATATGTCATGACGACAGCCTGATATGTATACGAAGGATCGGATAGTATCTCCTGATATCCGACAGGAGAAGTATTGAACACGATCTCCAGGACCTTATCGGTATCCGATCCGAAGGAATAGCCGTAATACTCTTCTCCATCCTCCAGAATGATTTTTTTATCGGGTTGTTTTTTCATAGCGGTGTCCTCACTTTGTGCGCTCGGAAAGTCGTTGTTCAAAGCGGTCTTTTCTCGTATCTGCCGGAATATCCGTGGGATATTCGCCGTCAA
>CACXBN010000134.1 GCA_902765885.1 uncultured Ruminococcus sp.
GATCTCATCCGCTTTTGAGGACAGGTTTGAGGCGCCTCCCAAAAGCATTTGCGCATATTTTTTTCCGTCGATTGTAGTGCTCATGTTGTCTCCTGGTTTTTCTTCGCTTAAGGTAAGTTTATCACAACTCTTTACAAAAATCTATATTCCCGGGGTATTTCGCCTATGAAACCTGATGTGTAAAAAATCTAATTCAAAAAACATTCCAAATCCATTGACTGAAAACAAGCATGATAGTATAATTTCAAAGGCCAAATTTATATATTCACAGACTGTATGAAAGGGTTATATCATGAAGAAAAAATATGTGTTCTGCGGTTCATCCTCAAGAGCATTGTAGATGTACGGTGTACCAATGGCAAAGGATTTCACTGATGTTGCAGAACTATGCGGAGTTTTTGATGTCAATCCCGGCAGAGCCCGCGTTTTTGTGGAAAAAGTCGGAGTAGACATGCCGATTTACGAAGATTTTGATAAAATGATAGCAGAAACCAAGCCGGACTACGTCATAGTAACAACGGTTGATGCATTTCACAGCGATTATATAGTACGCTCTCTCGAGCTCGGATGCAATGTCATCACGGAAAAACCGATGACGACAGATGAGCACAAGTGCAGAGCAATACTCGATGCTAAAGAAAAATACGGCAAGGACGTAGTTGTGACTTTCAACTACAGATTCGCACCGTTCAAGACTAAAATAAAGGAACTTCTGAACGACGGTGTTATCGGGGATATATACAGTGTCCATTTTGAATGGATGCTTGACCGCGTTAAGAAATTAGGAGCTCACGGAACCAGCTACTTCAGAAGATGGAACGCCAGAATGGCAAAGAGCGGCGGTCTTCTTGTTCACAAATCCACACACCACTTCGACCTTGTGAACTGGTGGATCAATCAAAAGCCGGCAAAGGTTTCCGCTTTCGGAAAACTCAACCTGTACGGTGCAAAGCATGCGCTTTATCCGAATACCACGAGATGCTGCGAATGCAAATACGCTAAAGAATGTGTCTTCTCTTATGAACTTACTCCGATTGAAGTGGAATACTACAAGAACAACGAGAAGTTTGACGGTTACTGGAAGGACAAATGCGTTTTTGCAGACGATATAGATATCTATGATACAATGGCTGTAAACGTCGAGTACGACGGAGGTGCCGTGATGTCTTACTGTCTCAATGCCACAACCCCTTATGAAGGATGGAAGATCGTGATCAACGGTTCAAAGGGAAGACTTGAAGCCACTGAATATGAAACCGGATTCCAGGCAAGAAGGCCCGATGATGTAGTGAAAATTTTTGACCTCAACGACAATGTCACCGAATATCACGTGACAAGAGGCGGCGGAGACCATGGCGGCGGAGACCAGAGGATACGTGAGATGATCTTCAGAGAAAACATTCCGGATCCTCTCGGACACAAAGCAGGAACCATGGACGGTGCGTATTCGATACTCGTCGGTGTTGCGGCAAACAAATCGATCAAAGAAGGAAAGATCATATCTATAGATGATCTTCTTAAGGGATAATAATTTATAATATAGCAAGTAGAGTTTTGGTGGCTTTTCTGAAAAACAAATCGGAAAAGCCACTTTTGTTTGCAAAAAACATGTTTTTTGCTGCGTATTTCACCGATATATGCGGACAAAAAGCAATAACTATTTATTCACTGTCTTTTTTTGTTGACAAATATTTATGTGGAATGTATAATGTTTAGGATACAAACTGTTAAAAAGATAACACAATTGTAGAAAAATACAATGATAAAAAAATACAGGAGACACAATTTTGGCTGGAGCTGCAAAAAAGAAATTTGAGTTCAAAAAGTGGCACGGAATAGCCTTTCTGCTGGTCTTGTTCGACATAATCGCCGTGACAGCATCATATTTCCTTGCCCTTTTATTCAGATTCGATTTTAAATATTCTGACATCGGGGATTACCTCGGAAGATGGATGAGATTCGCCCCGATATATGCGGTGATCTGCGTGGTTATTTTTGTGATAGCCAAGCTGTACAGGTCACTGTGGACTTTTGCAAGTTTCGTGGAACTTGCAAGATTGGTGTTCTCAAACATCGCCGCATCTCTCCTTCATCTGCTTATAATACCGCTTTTCGGAAAGATGCCAATTTCGTACTTTATCATCGGGTTTGTGATTCAGTTCACTCTCACCACAGCCGTAAGATTTGCGTACAGATTCGTATCCCTTCTCCAGAAACATCAGAAGGATGCCGCAGTTGACAGAAGCGGATACAAGAATGTAATGCTCGTCGGCGCCGGATCGGCAGGTCAGATGATTCTGAGAGACATCAACAACACTTCTTCTCTCGGTGAGAAGGTGGCATGCTTTATTGATGATGATGTCAACAAGCACGGAAGGTATATTGACGGAGTCATCGTAGCCGGCGGCAGGCACGACATTTTCGATGCTGTAAAGAAATATAAGATAGACAACATATACATTGCTATCCCGAGCGCTTCCAGTGAAGACAGACGCGACATAATAAATATATGCAACGAAACGGGCTGCAAGCTTAAGAATCTTCCCGGAATGTTTCAGATAATCAACGAAAGAGTTACTCTCAGCAACATGAAAGACGTTGCGATTGAGGATCTTCTCGGGAGAGAGAGCATTGCTCTCAAAATGGACAATGTCTATGATTTTATAAGCGGTAAAACGGTTCTTGTCACGGGCGGAGGCGGTTCGATCGGCAGTGAGCTGTGCAGACAGGTCGCAAATCACTCCCCGAAGCAGCTCATCATCTTCGATATATATGAAAACAACGCATATGACATTCAGCTTGAACTGAAAAACACTCACCCTGAACTTGACATGGTAGTGCTTATAGGATCCGTAAGGGACAGCAGAAGAATATTCGGAGTCTTTGAGAAATACAAGCCTGATATCGTATACCATGCGGCAGCTCACAAGCATGTTCCACTCATGGAAGACAGTCCGTGTGAGGCAATAAAGAATAACGCCATCGGAACATATAAGACTGCATATGCCGCCATGCTGTACGGATGCAAGCATTTTGTGCTCATTTCAACGGACAAAGCAGTTAACCCGACAAACGTCATGGGAGCGTCAAAGAGACTGTGTGAAATGATCATACAGACGTTCAATGCGCTTATTAAAGAGGGAAGAGCTGATGAGATTCCTCAGCTGTTCACTCACAGCGGGATCGAGAATGCAGACAAGACGGGTGACAAGAGCATATTCCAGAATATAGAGACGGAATTCGTTGCAGTTCGCTTCGGAAACGTTCTCGGCTCGAACGGATCGGTTATTCCGATATTCAAAAAGCAGATAGCATCCGGCGGCCCCGTTACGGTTACGCATCCGGATATAGTCAGATATTTCATGTCGATTCCCGAAGCAGTCAGCCTTGTTATGCAGGCCGGAACGTATGCAAAGGGCGGAGAAATATTCGTACTTGATATGGGAGAACCCGTGAAGATCGACGATCTTGCCAGAAATCTTATCAAACTTTCCGGTTTCAAGCCGGATGTGGATATCAAGATAGATTATACGGGACTCAGACCGGGTGAGAAGCTTATGGAAGAAAAGCTTATGGCTGAAGAAGGACTCAGAACAACGGAAAGCAAGAGAATATTCATAGGAAATCCAATTGATTTTGACCGTGACGAATTTGTTAAAAAACTTCGCAGTCTTATGATTCTTGCATACAAGAACAAGGAATCCGAGATACGTTCAAAAATCATGGAAATAGTCAGTACATACCACCCTGCGAATAATTAATGAAGAAGATAATAATAGTTGCCGCCGTTGTGGCCATGGTTCTGTTTATCTGGATCCACTCCATGATCCCCACAAGTTCATCAGCCGGTGAAAGCCAGTGGTTTACGGACAATGTCATCGGACCGATATTTGAAAAGCTTTTTCATACGACCATTACGGATTCGGTAGTGAGAAAGATAGCTCATGTAACGGAATTCACGATTCTCGGAATCCTCCTTTGCGTATTGTTCAAAGGAAAGGCATATCTCTCTGTCCTTGCAGGATTTGCGGTAGCTTTCCTTGATGAATCGATACAGATCTTATCCAAAAGGGGACCGATGATAAGTGATGTGTGGATAGACTGCTCAGGCGTTCTGATCGGATCGCTGATAGTAGCAGCCATATATGCGCTGGCCAGAGTCAGGAAGAAAACAAAAGACAAACAAAAAAATCGTACTGAATGAAAAACAGTACGATTTTTTGCATTATTCGTTTGTCAGTATTTTGAGAACATCTGCGGCGTTGGTGTCGGGTTTGACTTTTGGCATGATGTGAGTTACCACTCCGCTTTCGTCAATTACGAATGTTGTTCTGACAATACCCATCGCTGGTTTTCCGTACATTTTCTTTTCCTTCCACACGCCGTATTCCCTTATCGCAACGAGTTCAGGGTCCGAGAGCAGAAGAAATTTCAGGGAAAAGCTGTTTGCGAATTTCCGGTGGGATGAAGGACTGTCCTTGCTTATCCCTATAACTTTTGCGCCCAGCTTTTCGAAATCCGGAACGAGTGCGGAAAATGCGCATGCCTGTTTTGTGCACCCCGAAGTGTTGTCTTTCGGATAAAAGTACAGGATGACCTTTTTGCCTCTGAATTCCTTAAGCGAGTGAATGTTGCCGTCGGCATCTGAAAGTTCAAAATCCGGAGCCGGCTTTCCGATTTCTACCATATTTTTAGTTTCCTTCCTGATGAAATGTTTCCGGGAACTCTGCCCATTATCTCTTTGCCGTGAAGCCTCAGCCATTTATGCTGTTCACCGTAGTCCGGGAAAGCACTGTAGACAATTTTATAAAACGCCTTTGAGTGGTTCATCTCCAGAAGATGACTGAGCTCGTGGACAACTATGCTGTCCAAAGTTTCCGGCGGAGCGAGCATGAGGAGACAGTTGAAACTGATGTCCCCCTTGGAGGAACAGCTTCCCCATCTCGAACGCATTAATTTCACTGAAACATGGGAAGCTTTGACTCCCATGATATTCTCATAAAACGTGGTCCTGTCCCTGAATACCCCGACTGCTTTTTGAGCAAGCTCGTTTATCTCGTCTGCGGAAAGAAACTGCCTTTTCTCAGGCTCATTCATTTCCCTGAGGTGTTCAAGATATCTTTTGTATATCCAGTCTCTTTTGCTGTCCACTACTTGCAGAATATATTCCTGCTTTTCGCGAAACGGCGCAGTAACAGTGACCCCACCGTTCTCAAGCTTTATGGAAATGGTTTTTCTGCGCTTTGATGATCTTTTTACTGTAACGGGTATCTCCGTTCCGTTGATTACCATGCCTGCCCCTCTAGCTTACGGTATATCTGCCTTCAATGGCGCGCCTCAGAGTTACCTCATCCGCATATTCAAGATCTCCGCCTACCGGAACACCGTTCGCAATCCTGCTCACCTTTATTCCGAGAGGTGAAATGAGTCTTGCAATATACATTGCCGTTGCTTCGCCTTCCACAGTTGGATTCGTGGCAAGGATGACCTCTTTTATTTCCGATGAGTTCAGTCTTTCAAGAAGCTCTTTAATGGTCAGCTTGTCAGGAGTTATTCCTTTCATAGGGGAGATGACTCCGTGAAGAACATGATATGTACCCCTGAACTGCCTGGTTTTTTCTATAGCATCAACGGCTCTGGGATCTTCAACGACGCAGATGACGGATTTATCCCTTTCATCATCTGAGCAGATCCTGCATTCCTCATCGGTTGTTATATTGCAGCAAACGGAACATCTTTTGATCTCCGTTTTGGCTTCTACTATGGCGCGGGCAAATTCGTATGCGTCTTCTTCCGATAAATTGAGGATGCTGTGAGCATATTTTTCAGCTGTTTTTTTACCTATTCCGCCAAGTTTTCTGAACATGTCAGCAAGCTTTTCAAGCGGTTCCAAATTGTCAGTAGTTGCCATTATTAAAACAGTCCGGGCATGCCGAGGTTGAAGCTGCCTGTGATCTTGCCCATTTCCTCTTCATTTGTTGTGTTGACTTTGGTGATTGCCTCGTTAATGCCTGCCGTAAGAATGTCGGCAAGTGTTTCGGTGTCATCGGGATCCACAATCTCGGGGTCAATCTCGATCGAAAGCACTTTAAGCTGCCCGTTTATGCGTACTGTTACGACACCTCCGCCGGCCTTTACCTCATATTCTCTGTTGTCAAGGTCTTCGCGCAGAGCCGCCATATCTTCCTGCATTTTCTGAGCCTGCTTGAGCATTCCCTGCATATTGGATGGGCCGCCGCCCATGCCTTTCGGAAGTTTTGCTTTCATATTATATGTCTCCTTGTATGTATTCTCGTTTAATTTCTACAGACTTTCCAATTCGTCAAACGGTGAAGGATCTTTCTTCTTGAGTCCTGTCTCTATTTCCACGACAGTGTCGGGAGTTATGATGCCGCTTGAGATCAGGTATGAGCGGAAAGGCTCGGCATTATTTGTCTCAAGCATCATTTGTGCAAATGATGACTCTGTCCTTATGATGAATTTCTTTTTGTCATCACTCAGCAGACATTCACTGCTCTCTATGTAGCTGGCGTCTGTCGGAGATTTCTGAAACAGTATTTCGACGATTTCTGAAACATCGACTTTTGAAAAAACAGGTGATCTGTCAGAACTTGCAGCTGTTTCCTCAGAGTGAGGAGCAGGACTTTCTTCCTGAGTCTTTTTTTCAATCTGCTCATTTTCCTTATCTGAGGGAGTCTCAGGGGGGATTTCACGGGTTGAAGGAACCGCGCTCGTCCGTGTCACTGACTCATTTTGATGTGTATTATTGCCTGTCTCTTTTTTGATCTCAAGCTCCTCAGGCTCAGCTGGCTGTTTGAAACCTCCTGAAGTGAGCAGGTTAAGCCTGTGCTCCAAGTCTGCTATTCTTGAGAGAAGGGAAGAGACAGATGTATCAAGTGAAGTATCAGCCATTCTGATAAGCGATATTTCAGCCGTTATGTTTTTCGTTGCCGGAGACAGTGTCATCTGTTTCTGAGCATCGTCCAGAATCGTGAAGTGATATGAGAGCCTTTCCGGAGAAAAACGTTTCGATGCGTTTTCAAGGTATTTTATTTCCTCATCCGTCATGTAGAGATAATCTTTTCTGTTCTCGTTTGACAGATATTTGAACACAAGCATATCCCGCCAGAACTCAATCAGCTGATCCCAGTATACAGTCAGATCCTTGGAAGAATCGATAATCCCTTTTATTATCTCAAATATTCTTTTGATGTCATTCTGAGATACTGCAACGGCGGTGGTGTAAAGAGATTCCAGATTTGTCATCCCCAGAGCATCCCGGACCAATGCCTTGGTAATGGGAAGTCCGCCGGATGAGCAATGCTGCAGCATTCCTATTGCATCTCGCATCCCGCCTTTTGACTGACGTGCTATCGTCATGGCGGCATCACTGTCAAGCTTTATATTTTCTTTTTCGGCTATATACTGCAGACGGTCTGCTATTACTTTCGAATTTATCCTTCTGAAATCGAATCTCTGACATCTGGATACGATGGTCTCAGGTATTTTGTTGAATTCAGTCGTTGCCAATATGAATACAACGTATTCAGGCGGCTCTTCAAGAGTTTTGAGAAGAGCGTTGAATGCGCTCTGCGACAGCATGTGGACCTCGTCGACTATATATACTCTCTTTTTTAAAATTGAAGGAGCATATCTTACTATTTCTCTGATTTCCCTTATCGCATCAACGCCGTTGTTGGATGCAGCATCCATTTCAACTACGTCAGAGGAGTTACCTGAGTCAATAGCTTTGCATGCCTCGCATTTTCCGCATGGATTTCCGTCTATCGGGGAGAGACAGTTGACAGCTTTGGCAAGAATTTTTGCACATGAAGTTTTCCCGGTTCCCCGGGGACCACACAGCAGATACGCGTGTGATAAGCGGGAATTTGCAGACTCATACTTTAGTATTGATGTGATATGCTCTTCACCACAGACATCATCAAAAGTACGGGGTCTGTATTTTCTGTACAAAGCCTGATAATCTTCCATCTTTCCCTCCTTGAAGGTTATTAGCAAAATAGCTCCCGAATCAAAGCCATACACCTGAAGATCGAACGTTGAGAACACACGCCACTGCAGTTTCCGGCTCAGAACAGGCTACCTTGCGGCGCATCAACTAAACTGCTTAATGCTGCTTGGTTCCCCACCTGACATGGTTCACAGCCGCCAATCGCACAAGACCCATTCGTCATCGCCTTCCGTGAAGCTCAGACTATGCCCACAACGCCCTCAAACCAGGAATCAACCCTCGCTACAGCGGATTTCGAGTTCAAGGACCCGCTACTCCCCCGGCTGGTATGGCCTTGATTCGTGAGCTATTTGCTCCGAAAATTATATCATACGATACTTTTTATTTCAACATTTAATTTTGTATGCTTATATGCAAAAGTTTCCGTCTCTGAATATTTCTATTTCTCTGCCGTCATGCGTTTCCCCGATGATGCTTAGATCCGAAGTTCCTACCATAAAATCAACATGCATGGCTGATTCGGCGTTTATACCGCATTTCTTAAGCTCATCTACAGTTTTATTCTCTCCGCCTTTTATGCATGTTGAATAGGCTTCGCCAAAAGCAAAGTGACAGGATGCATTCTCATCGAACAGTGTATTATAGAAAAGAATGCCGCTGTTCGAAATCGGTGAATCATATGGAACGAGGGCTATTTCTCCAAGATAGTGAGAACCTTCATCTGTGTTTATGGCAGATTCAAGAATGTCCTTTCCTTTATCCGCCTGGACGTCAGTGATTCTCCCGTCCTTGAACTCAAGTCTTATTCCCTCAATGACATTTCCGTAAAGAGTAAGGGGCTTTGATGAGTAGAGCACCCCGTTCACGCCGTCTTTCTTGGGAGCACAGAAGACTTCCTCTGTAGGCATGTTGGCCACGAACCTGACTCCTGATTTAGCAGTGTCGCCTCCCGCAATCCAGAGGTGGTCTGAAGGAAGTTCAACAGTAAGGTCTGTTCCGAGTGAATTCTTATATCTAACGCACTTGAACTGATATGAAGTGAGCTCAGAAGCGTGTTTTTCGAGCTCATTGCAATGCTTTTCCCATGCCCTGACCGGGTCTTCATCTTCTTTGATTCTCACGGCATTGTATATTGCAGCCCACAATTTTTCCATGGCAATGTCTTCATTGTCATTCGGAAAGACTTTTTTTGCCCATGATGGAATAGGCACGGAAACAACGGTCCACGGACAGCTGTTGTTCATAAGCAGCTGTCTTGCTCTCTTGAGCTTTTCGTCTTTAGAAGCCGCAGCTTCGCTTGCTTCCAGTCTCTTCCTGTCTACTCCCCTAAGATTTTCAGGATTGGAAGCGGAAACGGAAATAAATCCGGCGCCTTCCTCGGCAAGAGTCAGCCTTTTGTCAGAATCCCATGGATAGACATTATCAAAAACGGACTCGTCTGCTTTGAGCCATCTTTCCCGGCTTATATAATCATCACGCCAGTTAAGAAAAACGTCAGATGCACCAGCGTCATATGCAGCTGTGACCATAAGTCTGGCAAAATCGGCGCATTCTACCGGACAGTTGATTACAATCTTCTGACCTTTTTGAACATTTATACCTATCCTGACCACAAGTTCTGAATATTTCTTAAGTAATTCGTTATTCATGGTTTCTCCGTATTATTATTTGTTTTTCAACAAAATTATGTGAATTGACATACTTATTGCAACATAAGTAAATGCAAGTAAACAATGGGTGAAAATGATTGACAGACTAAACGCAAGTTTCTTAA
>CACXBN010000135.1 GCA_902765885.1 uncultured Ruminococcus sp.
AATAGTGCCTAAAGTAAAGAATACGGCAAAGATCTTATATTTAATGTATATAGTCATGACCGTGACGGAAGTGATTTTTCTTCTTTTAGGCGGACTTTCCCCAGATGAGTCACTCATATATTCTTTCGGAACTGCAGGTACGGGAGGATTCGGACTGAGACCGGATTCCCTGACAGGATACACTCCGTATGTTCAGTGGGTCATAACCGTTTTCATGCTTTTGTTCGGAGTAAACTTTAATCTGTACTACCTCCTGACCATCCGCAGGTTCAAGAGCGTATTCAAAAGCGAAGAGCTGCGTGTGTATTTCGGAATAGCGGCGGTTTCGATTGTTCTTGTCGCTATCAATATTTCGGGAATGTACGCTTCTTTCGGCGAGACTCTGAGAAATTCGGCATTTCAGGTTGCATCCATCATGACAACAACGGGATATTCATCAGTTGACTTCAACCTGTGGCCAACTTTCTCCAAGGTGATCCTGGTATTGCTCATGTTTGTGGGCGGTTGTGCGGGATCAACAGCCGGTGGACTTAAAGTCACGAGAATTATTCTTCTCTTCAAGGGAATAAAAAATGAAATAAAGCATATGCTTCATCCCAGAGGCGTCACCACCATGAGGTTTGAAAACAAACCGGTAGACAAAGAGGTCAAAAAAGGCGTTAATTCGTATTTTGCCATTTATATGTTAATAACGGCGATCATTTTCCTTCTTCTCTCAATTGAAAAATTTGATATTGAAACTAATCTTACGGCAACCGTGGCCTGTCTCAACAATATAGGACCGGGTCTGTCTATGGTAGGACCTTATGCGGGATATTATGATTACAATATATTCTCCAAACTGATTCTTTCTGTGGCGATGCTGCTCGGAAGGCTGGAGATCTATCCGTTTATTTTGACTGTAGCTTCGATAGGTCACAGAAACAGGGAATGACGGCACACAGGCAAAGTGCAGTATGCAATACTTGATTTTGCTATCGGTCATATGCTATAATTAAGCAGTTAAAAAACGTGAGATTATTAAAAACATACAACAAACAGATTATGTTCAGCGAGGACACTTGTCGTGAAAAAGAAGATAATATTTGCAATAATATTGCTTGCGTGTCTGATACCTACCGTGGTGGCTATTGCAAGTTATAACAAAACGCAGAATGCTCCTGTAGATGCTGACAACGCGGTATCAATATCCATTAACGATATAAACGGAAAGAATTATACTCTGAACAAGGAAAAAGACGGTGACGAAGCAGATACCCTTATTAAATATTTTTTGGGGCTGAGTGACAAATCACAGAAAATAGTTGCTCTTCCGGACTCGCTCATGAGCTCTAAATCATTTAAAGTCACCGTATCTTCACCGCTGAGGGAGGAGAGCTATGAATTCTATTTTTCACCTGATCCTTCCACCAACTATTTTTTGAATTCCAAGGGGCAGGCCTTTAAGCTTACGGAGGCTGATGCCGAAACATTTATTACATCCAAATATGCCGAAAGTATATATGACAACTCTACCATACCTACGCTGAGAATGTCGGATAATACTGTTATTTCTCCGGACAACGCGGTGTGGAAGTACAAAAATTATACAGGTGCATATATTGATGCGGACGTGTCGGATATAGTTACAGAGAAGGATGAAACATACAGCGTCGAGGGCGGTCTCGATATCGCTTTTGACCTCAAACCTGATTATTCACAGGTCAGAATAATCGATTCCGACAATGCTTCGGTACTGTATGACGGATCGATAGACAACATGTCGATTTTCACTCTGACATCATCAAAGAGAGTAAGTGTCAGCATATCAGCAAAATGGTATGAAGACCCGGCAAGGTCGTACAGCGGTGAAATGAACTATTCGTTTAATGCGGATGTTTTGGCACCGGCTGAATTCTACCTTGGACTGACCACGGTCGAAGCCGGAAAATTCACTGCAATCACTGCATTGAATGTAACAAATCCGGAGCTTATAGAGTTTTCGTCTTCCATGGCATACACATATCCGGTAAAGTTCTTTGAAATCGGAAACAATACAGCGGTAGGTTTTCTTCCCGTTGACTCTGATACTGAATCAGGTCTCTACACTCTTTCATTCAAATACGGCGGAATAACACAGAACACGATCCTGACAGTGGAAAATTTCGGTGAAAAAGTATCATATTACTATGTTCCCGAAAACGTTATCGAAACTGCGAGATCCCAGACTGCACTGACCCAGTTCGAAAATGCCGTAAGGGAAATAACCTCAAAGTCTGAAACAAACAGATATTTCTCGGGCTACTTCTATGAGGGCGTCACAGGCGCCGATCTCCAGCGGGGATTCGGAAGAGATGTGTATCTGAACGGAAGCACGGTTGCGGCATACAGAAACAACGGTGTCGACTACGCATCCAACTGGACACTTGATGTGGGAGCATGCAATGCGGGTGTTGTATGCTACGCCGGACAGCTTGATTATTCCGGAAACATTATAGTTATAGATCACGGCCTTGATCTTAAAACATGGTATTACAATCTCGGGACAATTGAAGTGGAGGTTGGAGACATCGTGGAAAGAGGGCAGAAAATCGGGACTACAGGCAACACCGGGTTTACCGGAGTAAACGGTGTTCATGTAGCTATGTCAGTCGGAAACTGGTTTGTTTCTCCATATGACACCTGGGCAGACAGCCCTGTGGCAGGAAAGATAATACTGGCTAAAATCGACGAATAACAATCTTTTGAAATCCATGCCGCACGCCGGGGGCTGACTGACGTGCGGCTTTAATTATAGTTGTAAGGTCTGGAATGTGACAAAAAAGGTACATGTCAGCATGTATAATTTCAGTAATGTGATCACAGAGACCGATAAAGGAGACAGTTTTATGATCAATCTTTTAGTAGGCCGTTCCGGAAGCGGAAAGAGCACAAAAATAATAGATATGATTAAAGACAATCTTGAAAATGGCGATTCTCAGAATATACTGATCATTCCTGAACAGCAAAGTGTGGTATGGCAGAGAAGAATGGCTGAGATCCTGCCGGCATCTGCCAACCTGAGATTCGAGATATCAGATTTTACAGCACTTTCCAACAATATATATCATGCATATGGCGGGATGGCCGAACCAGTAATCGATGACGGGAGCAGACTTGTTCTGGTGTGGAGGGCGCTGATGTCGGTTCGTCCTTCCCTCAGAGTATTCGCAGGTGAATATGAAGACAGAAATCTAAGCGAACTGATTCATGCCATAGATGAGTTCAAGCATTCCGGAATCACACCGGAAGAGGTCGTCAGGGCGCTTGACGAGCTTGAAAGAGAGGATGAAGACAATGATAAGCGCAACGACGCACTTATTGACAGACTCTCCGATGTCGCACTTGTTTACGGTGCATACGAGAGTATTCTTCACAGAGAATTCGTTGACAGGGCAGATCTTCTCAACAATCTTTCAAAACTTCTCGAGAAAAACAGGTATTTCGAGGGGAAAAATGTTTTCATTGATTCTTTCTTTTCGTTGACCTCTCCGGAAGAAAAAATACTGTACAGGATCATGGAACAGGCTGAAAATGTCACTCTGTCCTTCCCATGCCCTCCGGCTTCTGAGCTCTCTCAGGGAGAGATGTTCTTTGAAGAAATATATGATTATCTTAAATCAGTTAAATCACTTGCCGCAAGGGCCGGACTTGAAACAAGAACCATAGTGCTTAAAAGCAATCTGAGGCATACGTCCGAAGAATTGGCGCATGTTGAAAAATATCTTTTCGATTATTCACACCCGCTTCCTGAGCCGGGTGACGATCCCAGTGAGATGACTAAGTCCGAAGATATAAGAATAATAACCTGTTCAGACAGATATGATGAAGCGGAAGCATGCGCTTCCATTATAGAAAGTCTCCACAGAAAAGGATACAGAAATTCGGAAATAGCGGTAATAGCGGGAGAAATAGGGACGAGAGAAGGGATCATAGATACTGTGCTCAGAAGGCACGGAATTGCATGCTTTATTTCAGAGCCTAAGAATATTTCCTCCACACCTGCCGTGAGAATGGTTCTTGCCGCATTAAAGATAGCATATGGCGGATGGCAGCAGAAGGACATTATCAGACTTATCAAAACCGGAATGCTGAAGAACACTTTGCCGGAAGACAACGATCTTTACAACTTGTTTAAGGGAGATATGTTTGAAACATATACGGCCACATGGAACATAAGGGGAAGAAAACAGTACACGGATAAAGAGTGGACGATGAATCCTGACGGGTACAGTACCGAATTCAGGGATGATTCGAGAAACTACCTGAGTCATGTGAATGAATACCGGAAAGAACTCATACCGTCGCTTGAAAAATTCGTAAGTATCTTTGACGAAGGCGGAACGGCAGATGTCAGAACGATAGCGGAAGCCATAATAGAGTTTGCCGAGGAAAACAACATTTCGGAGGCACTCAACAAGACAGCAGAGGAGTACCTGCGGCTTGGCATAACGGCAGAAGCCGAAAGGACGATAGCAGGATGGAATGCGGTATGTGAGGTCCTTGACAGAATCGTGGAATATCTGGGCAGCACCAGACTCGACGCAAAAAGATTTGCAGGCCTTTTTGCAAGAGTGGCCTCTACATTCGACAGAGGGAGCATTCCTCCGGGAATCGATGAGGTTATTCTCGCAAGCGCATCGAACATACGATTTGATTCCGTTAAATGTGTCATAATACTAGGATCTCAAAACGGGGAATTTCCGGCAGAGCCCAGATTTACCGGGTTTTTCAG
>CACXBN010000136.1 GCA_902765885.1 uncultured Ruminococcus sp.
ATCTGTTTTTTCCGTACCCAACGAACGAGGAAGCTGCTGGTCATCCCGAAGCGCTGGCTGGCAGTCCCCGCCGCCCTGGTGTGCATCCTCGCCCTGTGCCTGCTGGTGAACCTCCCGGCCTCGGTGACCACCGCTGCGGCAGAGCGGCAGCTGCCGATCTATTGCGTACAGAGAGACGATAAAACGGTGGCTCTGAGCTTCGATGCTGCGTGGGGGAATGCTATATTGCGGCGCAGGGATTTCAATGGTTTGCGGGCAGCGCTTGGCTCAGTTTTGCACTGACATTCGCAGATGCGCATTTTATCAGCGCAGTCTCATTTCTCGTATCCATTTGGATTCTTTTTCTGCCAGTTCCAACTGTCGCGAACCATGTCTCTGATATCAAGCTCGGCCTTCCAGCCCAGCTCTTTCAGCGCTTTCCCAGATGCCGAATAACAGGTAGCGATATCACCCGGACGACGAGGATCGATTTGATACGGGACCTTAACCCCATTGACTTCCTCAAACGCTTGTACGATTTCTAAAACGCTGTATCCGTGCCCGGTACCAAGATTGTAGACAGCTAAGCCACAGTTAGATGCGATTGCTTTCAATGCCGCAACGTGTCCTTTTGCCAGGTCCACCACATGAATGTAGTCGCGCACTCCGGTTCCATCCGGCGTATCATAATCGTTACCGAAGACGTGCAGTCTCTCCAGCTTTCCAACGGCAACCTGCGTAATATATGGCATCAAATTGTTCGGGACCCCGTTGGGATTATCTCCAATCAAGCCAGTGGGATGAGCGCCGATTGGATTGAAGTATCGGAGCAAAACAACATTCCAGGATAGGTCTGCCTTGTGCATATCAGTAAGAATCTGTTCAATCATCCATTTTGTCCAACCATATGGATTCGTACAGATTCCTTTTGGTTGTTCTTCCTTAATCGGAACCTTAGTCGGATCGCCATATACCGTTGCAGAGGAACTGAAAATGAAGTTTTTGCATCCATGCTTTCTCAGAACGTCCGTAAGTACCAGGGTTCCATTAATGTTGTTCTCATAGTACTCCCACGGAAGGGATACGGATTCTCCCACTGCCTTCAAGCCGGCGAAATGGATGCAGCAATCTAGTTCGTACTTGTCCAGAACAGAAGACAAAGCTTCACGGTCCCTGATATCGATCTGGTAAAAAGGGACTTTTTTTCCTGTGATCCGCTCTACGCGAAGAAGAGATTCTTGAGCGCTGTTGACCAGGTTGTCGACAACTAGCACTCTGTGCCCCGCATTAATCAGTTCGATGATTGTGTGGGAGCCGATATAGCCGGCTCCGCCTGTTACGAGAATGTTCATATGCGTTTCAGTCCTCCGTTGCATTTTCAATGAAAATATGTTCTCATTCTTTCTGTATCGTTCTTGTTCTTAAGCTCCAGCAGCCATTAACTCACACGATTAATCACCTTGTATTATAGAAGAGTAGTAGTTTTTATAGCCCCTTGCCCTCTGCAGGTTTGTTAATCAGTTAGACACCGCCAGACGGTTTATGTGGAAAAAGGTTACAAGGCAAAAGTATCTGTGGATGACAGCATCACCATTGTTCTCTCTGGAGGTGTCATAATGATCTGTGTGGGTATCGACGTGGCCAAGGACAAGCACGATTTCTTCATTCTCTGTTCGAAAGGTGAAGTGCTGGCGGATGTGTTCGCGATTCCGAATAACCGGGACGGCTTTGTGACACTGTTGCAGCGTATCCATCTCCGTTTCTGCCCTACAGACAACATAAAAATAGGGCTTGAGGCTACCGGACATTACAGCTGCAACATCCTAAGGTTTCTTCTTGACCGCGGCCTGCCAACCGACGTCATTAACCCTTTGCACACCACCTCTACCGGAAAAGTCTCAGCCTGCGAAAGGCAAAGACTGACCGCAATGATGCACGGACGATTCCGGCTATGCTCACGTCTGATGTGGACCTCTAGTCTTACACAGATACAGTATACCACAACGAGGAACTAAAGTCACTCACAAGACACCCTTTCAACAAGGTCCGGCAGAGAGCAAAGCTCAAGCATTCTTTTTCCCGGAGCTGGAAACACTGCTTCCAAATTTTCTCATGGCATCCCTCTACGCACTCCATAGTGTGCTTTCCGCCGCTCAGCAGATTGCCGCTGCTCACTTAAGGCAACACCGCACAAAAAAGGAAGCAGTCCAACCCGAAAAGTGGTATAATTAAGATATGAATAAACAGATCACCCTGTCCGCCTTCAGCGACGAGCTAGCAAGCGTACGGACAAAGAAAAAAGAGTTTCTTTCGCAGATAGAGCGCATCGTCCCGTGGGGAGAATGGATCGAAGAGATCAGGCCGTGCTATTAC
>CACXBN010000137.1 GCA_902765885.1 uncultured Ruminococcus sp.
AACAGCTTTTCTATACTGAGCTTTGTGGTCCGAAATGTTCTCTGCACATCGTAAGGAATATACACACCCGGTCGTGCGATCATCAGAATCTTCTGCTGCCCTTCTCGTACCATGCCCTCAGTCTTAGATCGATAGACGAGGTCATTTTCATATTTAACAATCTTAAAGCCTTGTTGCACAAAGAATGTACTATATCCAGTTTTCTCTTCTAATCCGTCTTCATCGATCAGTAGAACAAGTTTCTCATACTCAGCGGAAGACAGTTCATAAACGTAGGCACTAAACATCTTCCTACGCCTCCAATCTCACCAATAATGATAAGCGAAAATCAGGATACACCTGCTTTCCTGCCTTGAAATTCCTTTCTATTTCCTCCCGCTCCCTAGCCAGACGAAGCAGACGAGATCTCTTTATGTTCTCAATTCCTATGTGATCTGCCGCCTCTGTCCGAAGCTTCAGAGCATACATATACTTGTTATAGGATTCCTGATTCTTTTGAAGCTGTTTCTCCCTCAAATCTACAAAGGTATCGTAAGCAAAATCCATGCTCATCTTCTCCAGCCGCTGATAGTCTTCAGCAGTAAGATTCGGGACTTCCTTAACTGTCAGTCTGGAATTTGCATTCAGAAACTGCTCCATCAATCTTTTTCCGGCCATTGGCCGCAGCACAAAATTCTTATTGACAAAAATAGGCACAATCCTGCTGTTATTGCTGTCATCTGAAATAGACAGTTCCCAGAGCATAAAGTACCCATCTTCATTCGGGAAATCCTTTATTCCGACAGAAAGAATCGGTGAAAAACGGTCCTGGATAATGTCTGTTTTCAGATGCTTTGTAATCTCCGTATCTGTAATGCTAATTCTGTCAATCAATACGGATTCCAACCCTTGCCATCCATCATAATATGCAAGCATCAGGCGTAATGCTGCATCCACATCAAAATCTGATTCCTGCCCGACCAGCTCCTTCAGGTCCTTTTCTTCACGAATAATGTCCTTATACTGGTTGGAGTTTTTTAATTGCTGCCGCATCTCTTGTTCAATGGGTCTGATACTCTCTTCCAGCTTATATGGTTTCGCAATTGTGTTAATATAGGCATCCGTAAAGTCGCATTCCGCGACCTCACTATCCAAAACATCAGAATACTTATCTACGCCTATTTCCGCCAGGATAACTGACAGCTTTTCTTCCAACACCTCACGCACACGGTTCTCGACTGTATCCGTAATAATGAAATTGTAGATATGAACATCCCTTTTCTGTCCGATACGATCTGCACGGCCGCACCGCTGCTCAATCTTCATCGGATTCCATGGCAGATCATAATTAATGATAATGTTAGAGAACTGCAGGTTCAAACCTTCACCACCAGCATCCGTAGAGATAAAGATGCTGGTCTTCTCCCGAAATTCCCTGAGTGCAGCATTTCTTTCATCAATGCTCATCCCACCGTTTAAAATTGATACCGTATATCCTTTATTCTCAAGCAGCTTCTCCAGATAGGTCTGAGTTGCCACAAACTCTGTGAAAACGATGATCTTCTGATCCGGTTCTTCATTCAGAATAGAATCAATCGTGTCCGTAAGTGTTTCCACCTTTACATCCGGATGTTGATATTCTGCCTGTTTTGCAACGGAAATAATAAGTTCCAGTTCCTGGATCTCATCTGCCATATCGAGCGAAATAGCTTCCAGTGCATCCTCAACACCATTCTCGATATCAAGCTCAGCCAGATCCTCTTCTGACAGATTTCCTATGTGAGTGCTCTGTGTTTTCAGTACTTGAAGCCTACGCTCTAAACTCTGAAGAATAGCTGCTGTACTGCTTGTGACCATTCGCTGCATGATAATCAATAGGAAGATCAGGCACATGTTTTTCTTACGATTTCGTAGTGCTTTATTATACGTCTTAGACACATAGTCCGTGACCAGCTCATACAATTCACGCTGCATAGTGTGCCGTTCATCCCAGTTCAATGTCACCAAATGTGTGATCCTGTTCTTGAACAATTTGTTTCCGCTATTATCAATGGCCTCTCTTTTCTCCGTTCGAATCAGATACGGTGCCACCTGTTCTTTCACAATAGATTTTGCATTCGGGAAAGCATCAGCATCCAGTAACCGCACTAAACGAAGGAACGGCTCCGTTTTACCGTTATGGGGTGTTGCAGATAATAGCAGCAGATAGGGACTTGCCTGCGAAAGCAGATACCCAAGTTTATAACGTGCCACCTCGCCAGTGGATCCAGCAACTCTATGGGCCTCATCGATAATTATCAGGTCCCATCCACTGTTTATGATGGAATAAATTCTTTCTTCATTATAGTGATCTACTTTTTCCTGCGTCCATCCTGCATGCTTTTCAATCGGCTTAATGGAGTCCATCGGAGAGATCACTTGGTCATACTGACCATAGACATCATCATTATCGGTTAGTCTCCGGATCGTATCATAGTCAGAAGGCAGGATCACATTAAACTTTTCGTGAAACTTCTCCTGCATTTCGGCTGCCCATTGTGTCACCAGTCCCGTTGGGCAAACGACCAGGATCCTTCGAATCAGCCCTCTGGTCTTCAGTTCTTTGATAACCATTCCAGCTTCGATCGTCTTTCCAAGACCGACTTCATCCGCCAGAATGTATCGGATTGTATTATTTTCCATTGCCCTGTTCAGAACATGGAGCTGATGCGGAAGCGGAATCACGCCACTTGCTAAAGACGAAAGCAATCCTCCAGCAGTCTCATTCTTTATCTTCGAGAGCAGAGTTACATACCGTAGATAGTTTTCATCATAGGTGTTCGTTCCACCATCTTCCTTCAATTGCTCTTCCGATAGCTTATAAACATGACCGGAAGCAGGATTAAAAACCCGATAGGATACATATCCCCAAGCTTCTATCTTTTCCAGTATCTGTACATTAGCACTGTTTGCAGTATCAAATGCAAACTTTCCAACTTCTAGCACACAATCACCTCTTCAACAATTGCCATCCTTGCCGCATACAACAAGGATGGCAAAGTTAATTTCCAGCTACAAGCAGTCGCTTAAACTCTACTCAAGCTGATGTCATAGTACATTAGGATATTCGGATCTTCCTGGACAGTTTGCTCTGGAAGACGCTCCGCCATATCGACAATGGCCTGATAATTCTTATCCTTCCACAAACGGGCAAATCCAACTCGGATAGCCTCTGAGCGGAATAATTTCATCTTACCTTTTGAGGCCAGATATCCCTCAAACTCCTTCCATAATTTTTTTTCACGGAGTTTTGCCACATCGCCTTCTTTTGTCACATCAGGAATATACCAATGGCCTTTATCATCTTGAAGGAAATTCTCCTCAAGTAAAACTTGCAATTCTGGAATACTCTCATACTTGTCGACCGACTTGACTTCTTGCATAAACTTGGGCTGTATCTCTGCATATGTCTGCGGATTATCCAATTGTTGATACAGCCACGCTATAGCTGTCTTTTCATTTGTGACAAACAGACTAAACTGTATCGGTTCTATATCAGTAATAATTCTTGCCGTATCATATTCATTTACTTGGTCTGGAAGGAAATACATTCCATCCCTCTTTAAGAATTTAACATCTAAGCCTTTATAAAAATCTGTTGCGTCAATAGGAATTGGCATTCCCTTCATAATATGATAAGCAACCATTCTATCAAACAAAAGAATAGCCTGTCGTTCTGAGACAACTTCAATCTTATCGTTTTTCACAACAACAACGGGTATATTCTCCAAGTGCTGACTAACAAAATCCCAAGCAGTTTCTTCTGTTCCCGCTTTATTCACAAATTCTCTCGTAAAGCTTTCTTTAGGCTTGTATGCCGAAATCACCAAATCTTGGTCAACTGTTCCCCTTGCATTAAATTGATTAATTGTTTTTTTCTCTTTATTTAGAGTTCTGACATCAGCAATAATAAAACCTGCACGATTTACAGCTTCCTGAATTGCATTCCATACACTGTTTTTCGAGTTATGAAACTCTATTGTGATCCATCTGTTTGGTTTCAACACTCTATATAATTCTTCAAAAGCCTCTATCATAAGAGCTTGATACTCTACAAGTCCCTTGTGCTGTGTGTTGTTCATGATTGCTTCTGATGTATTATTTGTATATACTTTAAGCCAACTTTCAGAAAGCAAGTTCAGCTCCGAATACATGATATTTGCACCAAATGGCGGATCAATAAAAACATAATCTATACTGTTATCTGGTATTTGTGATAAATCTGTAGCTGACTGTGTAGTGATAATTGTCGCCGCGTCTTGATACACAAGATTTTTTAGTTTTCTATACTGGAATTCAAGCTGATGAACCACGTTGTTTTCAACATACATTGCAGGGAGATAGAAAGTTCCTGCCATTGGGCCGACTAATGCCCTACTTCCATGTTCTGGCATAAAACGGTTTAAAATTGTCAACTTCGGAAGTGCACTTGTAAGAAGGAATAGGCCCTTATTGCCTTTTACTCCTTCTAAGTATTTCTGAATAAAAAACAGTGTTCTATCTTTGTACACCTGCCAAATATACTTAATATTCCCGCGAAACATTTCGGTCGTTTTATCGCCTTCCGGAAAGATTGCGGAAGCATTAGGTAATAGTAATGGATCAACCTTTGCTTCTTCGATTTTTTTCAGATCGTCTTTATCTGGACGTTTATTAAATCGCGCCTTGTTCACTGAATAATTTATCAGTACCGGAACACTTTTAGTTATTTCAAACGGTTTTCCAGTAACAGGATCCACTGCAGGCTCGATTGCCCTAACGCATTTAGCTTTAGTCAGTTTCAACCCACAATGAGGGCAACTAAACTCTTTTTGAGTTTTGTTAGTTTTTGAATCTACAGCCGTGTCATAATATACTAATTCTGAAGAACAATTTGGACATATAAATACGTCTGACCATACGGTATAATTAATAGTCCCTCGAATAGGTTCTCCATCGAATCCTGTAACAATCTGCCCATTTTGAATATGAACAGTAGAATAAAAATCTCCAGCGTTTTTCTTTAAGTGCTCTATATTCCTTTCAATTTCTTTCAGTTCATCTTCTTTTATTGATTTGTTATAGTTGCCTGCAACAAAGGCTGCAATCGTAGACAAATCAGCGAGAATTGCATGTCGATATGATTCAGCCTTTCCTGCATCATCACATATTTTGGCTGCTACTCCTGTCATTCCTGTACCACAAAAAGAGTCAAGTACAATATCGCCAGGTTTGGTATAGTGTTCTATAAATGCCTTAATTGCCTTTGGCGGTACTTTTGTATGGTAGCTATGGATGTTATAAATTAAATCATGCTTATCTTCCGCCACGTCTGCTGCATATGGTTCCCTATGGTAATCATCATCTTCTTCAATATAAGGATGACCATATTTTTCTATAAATCTTCCCACAAATGGATTGGGACAAGCAGTATATTCTGGTTCACAAGAGAGTTTTACTATATCTTCATCTTTGCCTATTGGGAATCCCTCAATTTCTTTCATATTTAGTATTTTTTGCTGAAGTTCACCGGCCATACTATTCATCCTTCCTAAACGTATCATTTATCCTGCAACACTCTTCTTCTGAAAGAGTTTTACCTGATACGGTTCCATTCTGATACACTATTCCAAAGTCATGAATCGATATAGGTTCATCTAGGAATTCGACCTTATCAAGCACTAAACAGCCTATCATTAAATCTTCTGTTCCATATAATTTCTTTATCGTGTTGATAAACGCCTCTTTATGAGAACTCCCCAACTGTTTTCCAAATCTATCCCATGCCTCAACAGGATTTGTAGAAATTGATTCTTTCAATATCCCTCGGCCAACTATACACCTGCTTTGAAAAGCCCTTTTTCGTGACATGAAATAAATATACTCACCATGCTCAATTGCCTTAAATGTTTTTCGTTTCCTCCAAAAGACAGCTTTACCGCCTCCCTGCTCGCGAAGGTTATCACACCATTCATCACTAGAAAGTATTAGATATCCACCCATTTCTACACGTCCCTTCGCTTAACTATTATACGAAGCTTACTTGTATCTTTGCCTTTTGTATATTCATCAATAACATCGCTAACTTTCTGTTTAAAAGTA
>CACXBN010000138.1 GCA_902765885.1 uncultured Ruminococcus sp.
AGCTTTGTCAGATATTTCTTTTCCACATTCTGGGCATTTGATTAAAGCCATAATTGACCTCCTTCAATTAAGATGGACTTCCTGAGTTAATTCATCATGCTGTTCGGAGTATAACATAAATCAGACATATTACAAAGAGAAAGGAATGTAAATCCGCAAAAAGCCGCGGACCGGTGAGGTGAAGATTGGTCCGCGGCTAATATCAGGATGCTCGTTATTAACTAACGTTACTTTTTTGGAGTATTGTTCGGAGTATTTATGATTCTTCCGCCAAAGGCGCTGAATCCTATTGTCGCCAGCCCGGCGAGAAAAGTTCCTGCGCCAATTAATAGTTCGGTATTAAACCGCCGTTTTTCAGTATCTTTTTTATCGACTAGTTGCAGCATATCTTTTTCGTGATTTCTAAAATCTGAATCAATATCACGCAGATCGTTCAGGAGACTTCTTTCTTGATCAAGGATCTTTAAGCTTTCTTCTGCTGTTAAATTAGGATTATCAAGAACTTTGCTATAATCAGATTGCATTTTTTCTGCAATTCCAATGATAAGCTTTCTTCCTTCAGCTGTATAATCCATTTCTTTATTTGCAATAGCGTATATTTCTTTGATGCTTCCATCATCACTTGACAGTATCTGAACCACAATGTCTCGATATTCTTTTGCTGATGTATTTATAACTTCTACAAGTTTTGGGAATAGTTCCAATACCTGTTGAACCCGCTGAGCTCCTTCTTGTACACGTAGCTCTGCAAGTTTAGTAACGATACCTCCTATATTAGAATTTGATGCGGCATCCAAGTCTGTTCTCTTGATAGTTTCTATTACTTCTTCTTGTTTGGGAGTGTATGCCATTTTTTTATTCTCCTTTTTATAAGTGAAATCAACTATTCTTGAATTGTTGTCAGAATATCGTCCTCGAAGTACAAATAGCGATTATTATCATATACCCACTGTTCAGAAACTCCGTATGCTGTCGTTTCTTTTTTAATGCGATTAGGCTCTCCCCAGGATGAATTGTATTTTACATCATATGTTGACATTCCTATTGTTGGAGCGGGCTTTACCTCTTCTTTGTTGTTTGGTTCATCACCTTTCTTTTCTTCTGCTTTTTTGGCCTGTTCATATTCTGCTGCGGCTGCAGTATCTTCTATTTCTTTATCATGATCATAACAATAGTATTTTATATGATCATCATCTTCTTGAACTCGGTATAATGCATTTTCTGAGCAACCATCAGCCTCGCAGGTGTGTGGCGGAGTCCATTCAACATAAATACACTGCTCTCCTTCGTCATACCATGCAAAAGCGAGTAAGCCATAGTAGGTGTTTTCCCAAAACGCTGGATTATCGATTGTGTATGCTGCTCCCCGACGCTTAAGCGTTCTATCCTCTGAACCTAAGCACTTGTTTAATTCCAGGACATAGCCTTTTTCAACTTGGTCGAGATCATCATTATAACCATAGTAATGAAAGTCATCAGCTGTTGCTTTATCGTTTGATTTCCACAAGCATTGACTAATGATAGAGCCATCTTCACTTTTGAAACTCACGGTTCCGGTTTTTCCCATTAGATAGACATCATTTACTCTATCAGCGTCTTCGTTAGACAGTTTAGGATTACCGTTTTCATCCGCTTCCTTCCCGATTTCCCTCAAATACGGGGCTATACTCTTTTCTGTTTTTTTAATAGGATCAGTCTCTTCTTTTTTGTCTGCAGGCTGTTTATCTGTTGTTTTATTTGCTCCACAACCAGATACGAGAACTATCATAACAAGCAGTAACAGACTAAGCACTGTTTTTTTCATGATTTTCCCTCTCTTGGCATAATGAAGTGTTCCTTACAATGCCCGGTTAAATGCTACATAACTCTTTCCATAAAGACTATATGGCAGCGGCATGCCGTTTGCCCCGATAAAGGCCTGTGATTTCTTGTCACTAATATACCAGCCGCGCAGCTCCTCTTTTACTTCCTCAGTCGCATGAATCGGCTCAACCCACAGTCTCACACCGTCTTTAATCTCGGTCAGATCCAATGGCTTCTCATCCAGGACCCGCATAGAAACGGTAAAGGGGTTTGGCCCGGAATAAATCCGGTGGCTGAACTCTTTTGCATCGTGCTTCGTACCGTCTTTAAAGATCAGAGTATGATTGTCGGCATTATACAGCCCGTAAGAGCCTGCC
>CACXBN010000139.1 GCA_902765885.1 uncultured Ruminococcus sp.
GATAATTGAGTTCATCTACCAGTGCCTGAAATCCCTCGGTCGTGTATTTGATGGATTTGCTGCTGTCCATAATATATTATTCCCTTCTGTCGTAAATTTATGTGATTTTGGTTTTATTCGTAAAGAGTAGCTACAGCGGCTGCAAGCTGATTGTCCTGCTCGTCCGTGATCTTGTAGAAACTGATGTCAAGGAGTTCTTCATCAAGTTCAATCTCAACATCGGGCACTATTCCTATGCCGTGATAGTTGTCTGAGAACGGAGGATTGTACATCCTTGTCGTTATCATGAGCGCGCTGCCGTCGGAGAGCTGCATCGTTGTCTGCATGCATCCCTTTCCGAACGTTGTCGTACCCACGACTTTGCCTTTCTCGTAATCTCTCATCGCCGATGTGAAGAGTTCGGCAGCCGAAGCTGTGCTTCCATTGACAAGGATCGCCATGGGCGCGTCGATCTCATTTCTGTCAGAATAATATGCATCGACCTGGTTTCCGTCTTTGTCCATTATTCTCACAACAGGTCCGTACGGAAGAAGAGTGTCAAGGACCGTGCATATTGAGTTAAGCTCTCCTCCCGGATTGTATCTGAGGTCGAATACGTATTTATCGCATCCTGCTTTTTTGAGTGAATCGAGTGCTTCGTTAAACTGAGCCGGTGTTTTTGCGTCAAATCCCGTGATCCTTATAACGCCGACTGTCTTGTCGGGCTCATATACATGATACATTACGGTGATCTCTTCGACTTTTCTGCGGATTATCCTGAAATCGACTTTTTCGGAATAGTCCTTGCCTCTCAGAACCGAGAAAACAGCTTCCGATCCCTCAGGTCCCCTGAGCTTTGATATAGTCGTATAGTATCCGAGATCTTCAACATATTCAAGATCTTCACCCTCGCCGACGGTATAAATAAGGTCTCCGGGCTTGATTCCCGCTTCAAGTGCAGGTGAATCCGGAAGAACGTTGAGAATCTCTATGAGACCATAGTCGGGATTGAATATTACATTCACGCCGATGCCCGAAAATTCGGCACTATAGTCCTCCATGAGCTCTTTAAACTCTTCGGCAGTGTAGTAGCCGCCGAATGTGTCGCCCGCTCCCTCCACATATGCGTCGAGAATTCTTTTCATCAGGACTTCGTCATCTATGTCCCACACAAAATTTTCTCTATACAGCTCATCAATGACCCTGAGCTTCAGAAAGAGCTTTTTGAGAAAGTCTGAATCCCCGGCAGCGGAATCGGTCCATTCCTGCTGATTCTGTCCGTCCTGGGGATCAGTGGTTCCGGTATCGGCCGGGATCTCTGCTCCTGTGTCCTGTTCAGACATCACTTCGAGAAGCTTTTTATCGTATCTGTTCTTCTGAAGCACGAATGTCACCATGAATGTGGCTGCGATACACAAGAGCATCAATATGATTGCGAGTACAACGGATATTTTCTTGTTCATTTTTTCTTGACGCCGGCAAATATTGAGCCGAAACGGCAGCTGACGTCCACTCCTTTCGTGTGAAGTGTATATACAACTGTGAATTGTTTATATAGCCAGGTTTTTCCCCTGACATGTTTATGACCGGTCTTAATAAAAGACCGGTCTCTTTTCTTGAATATATTGCGATTTGGGATTTTGTGTCAAATTACGGGAAGTAAAGGTATCCGCGTGGGTCCACGTCTTCTCCGTTTATACGGACTTCGAAGTGGAGGTGATATCCGCTCGTGTTACCGGTGAGTCCGACATATCCGAGGAGCTGACCTGCCTGGACATATTCGCCTTCCTGTACCACAGACTCTCTCATATGAGCATAGAGCGTCGATATTCCGCCGCCGTGGTCAACGAGAACGTAGTTGCCGTAACTGTAATGGAACTGAGCTCTGAGGACCGTGCCTGCATTGTATGAGTAAATGGGTGTGTCAGCCGCACATGCAAGGTCTATTCCGTAATGCTTGTCCGGATATCCCCACAGATCTCTCCAGCCCCATTCGGATGAAACATAATAGTACACTCCGGGCTCGAGCGGCCATCCGCCGACTCCGCCGACGTACTGAGACTGGCTTCTTCTCTGAAGTTCCGCGAGATATTCTTCAAGTTCAGCGTTGAGTTCGTTGTTCAGCTGGCTGTAGTACTCATATGTGGATGCGGCAGTTGCCTCATCCGAATACAGGGAATTGAGAAGTTCGAGTTTTTCGTCGTATGCGGCTTTGTTTTCCTTGATTACATTCTCGTATGTCGAAACCCTGTCTATCTGGATGGTTTCCGAGTCACTGAGTCTCTGCTCGAGGATTTCAAGTTCCGCCTTGTCCTTCTCAAGCTGGTCTATGACATTGTTGTCATATTCCATGATGGCGCTGACCCTGTCCCACCTGGTCATCAGATCGAAAAGATTTTCCGATCCGAGGATAAGAGAGAGATAATCGACTTTTTGCTCAGTCTGTGTCTGGGCCATTCTTTCGAGAAAAGCCGAAAACTGCTTATCGATCCTGCCCTGGACATCGTCTATCTGCGCCTTTGTATTCTTTATCTGATCCGTAATACTGTTAAGCTGTTCCTCGGCGAGTTTCTTGAGGTCGTCATTGTATTTGATGATCTCGTCATATTTGGAAATCTGGGTCCATGCATCCGATTCCTGATTTCTTATCTGCTCGAGTTCCTGCTTTGCCTGTTCTATCTGCCACTGAACGTTGGCTATCTGCTGTTCAAGCGACTGAACATTGGCGTCGGTGTATTCTGCGTTCTGACCGACAAATGCCGTAGCCACAAACATCACAGCGGCAATGAGAACAAGAACAGTTCTTTTGATTGCTTTTTTCATTATGATTCCTTCGGGATCTTCCCTTAAAGTCACTGCTTCAGATATCTTCCGAGCGATATCACGCTTCCGATGATGCCGGTAACGATTCCGACACCGAGAAATCCGAAGAGGACATACAGCTTGATGTCGTCAAATGGATATACGGATATGATCTGGCCTATCTCCGAGTCGACCATTTTCGTAACGTATGAATATACATACATTTCTATGAAATATCCGATTACCGAAGACACGAGACCGATTATAATACCTTCGATTATGAAAGGCAGTGATATGAAGGTGCCCGTGGCGCCGACATACCTCATTATGCTTATCTCGTTTCTGCGGGAGAAGACCGACAGCTTTATCGTATTGATGATGATGAACACGCTCACCACGCCGAGAACGACGAGGAACCACACGAATATCACCATGACACCGCTTTTCATATTTTCGATAGAGGTCGCAAGTTCGAGCCTGTTGTTGACCTTTACGATACCGTCGATCTGCCTTATCTGATAGTCAAGTTCGGATACCTTTGCATTGTCGACATAAGTAATGTCGAATTCATCATACAGAGGGTTGTTTTCGTCAGTCACGTCGTCATATGTACCGGGGCTCTGCTCCTTCATCTGCTGAAGCGCTTCGGCCTTTGTCACCCTTACGACACCCGTGACATTTCCGTTCTCATCTTTCTCGATATTGTCAAGTTTGATGAGCTTTTCGTATATTTCATTTACCTTTTCCTCGCTTGCGCTTCTGTCGCAGAACACGACGATCTGTTTCATAACGCCGATCGATTCAAGGTTTTTGTCGATATTCACGACGAGCAGAGCGAATCCGCCTGTCACGACGAGGAGGCTGAGAAGAACGGCAATAGACGCAAAAGTCATAACTCCGTTTCTCACCATGGAAAGGAAGGCCTCTTTTATGAAGTAGAAAATATTATACCTTCTCACTGAACATGCCTCCGATCCTGTCTTCCACGATAAGTCCGTCCCTGAGGCTGACAACTCTCTGCTGATAGTAGTCGACCAGGTTCTTTTCGTGTGTAACGACTATTACGGTCTTGCCCAGCTTGTTTATCTTCAGAAGAAGATTCATGATTTCAAGGGACATCTTGGGGTCGATGTTTCCGGTAGGCTCGTCTGCGATTATGACCTGCGGGTTGTTGGCAAGAGCCCTTGCAAGAGCGACTCTCTGCTGTTCGCCTCCGGAGATCTCATTCGGATACGAGTCCTGTTTTCCTGCCAGGTTCACGGTATTCAAAATTGCGGGAACGCGGCGGCGGATCTTCTTGCGGGGAGTTCCCACCACTTCCATTGCGAAAGCTACATTCTCGTATACTGTTTTCTTCGGGAAAAGCCTGAAGTCCTGGAACACTACCCCGAGCTCACGCCTGTAGAAAGGCACTTTGAAATTGGAAAGCTTTGAAAGGTCATAGTCTCCGACCAGAAGCTCTCCTGAGCTGATTCTTTCCTCTCTCAGAAGAAGTTTCATCAAAGTTGTCTTTCCGGCTCCGGAATGGCCGACGATAAATACGAACTCACCGTCATCGATATGGAGGTTTATCCCCTTCAGAGCCATCGTTCCGTGCGGATAGGCTTTTTTTACATTTCTGAATTCTATCATGTCTTTATCCTTTTTAAAGCGGCTGAAAAACAGTCGTGAAAAACACTATAGGGACCATATCTCGGATCCCGATGGTATAAGTCCCCGTGTGGTTGCTATCGTGTCTGATCAATAATGGCTTCTCGTGTTCAGGTATCTCTTGACCATCAGAGCAACTTTGAATGTGATCGCATGATCGAATTCTCTGAGGTCGAGTCCTGTGAGCTTGCGGATCTTTTCAAGTCTGTAAACGAGTGTGTTTCTGTGCACGAACAGTTTTCTCGATGTTTCAGAAACATTGAGGTTGTTCTCGAAGAAGCACTGAATTGTCATGAGTGTTTCCTTGTCGAGAGATTCGAGAGAGCCGTTCTTGAAGACTTCCTGGAGGAACATCTCGCAGAGTGTGATCGGAAGCTGATAAATGAGACGGCCTATGCCAAGATTCTCATAGCTGATTATGGTCTTGTCGCTGTCGAATACCTTTCCGACTTCCAGAGCGACCTGTGCTTCCTTGTATGATTTTGCAAGATCCTTTATGTTGTCAACGATGGTTCCGATGCCTATTGAGACATTGACATAATACTCTGCGCTGATGGTATCGGAAATATTTTTTGCAATCTTCTCGATATCCTTGTTTTCCGCACCTGAAGCGACTTCCTTCACGAGAACTATATCCTGTTCTCCGACGGAAATGACGTAGTCCCTGTTCTTGTCAGGGAAAAGGGTCTGTATCATTTCAAACGCAAGTATCTCTGTTTTTGCGTGGAACTTTATGAGGAATACCACACGGCATTCTTCGGCGTTGAATCTGAGTTCCTTTGACTTGATATATATGTCGCTCGGAAGAATATTGTCGAGAATTATGTTCTTTATGAATGAGCTCTTGTCGTATTTCTCATCATAAAGGTTTTTCATATTGAGAAGGGATATCGCAAGGATCGTTGCTGTTTTCGCAGCCTCATTGTCTTCTCCCTCAACAAATACCACATATTCCCATTTGGCTATAGTGCCGATCGGTTTGTATGTATATCCGTTCGAAACGACAGCATCGGTAGCATATGCCATCTCATCGCGGACATTCTGTCTGACTTCACCGATCTTGCCAAGTTCGCTGCATGCTATAACAACTCCCTTGTCGTCTATAACGCCTATAACTCTGTCAACTGCTTCACGCATCTGGTGTATAACACCCTGAAAAAGACGATTTGACATATCATTGCACCTTTCGTATCATTTGAATTCGTATGATTTGGGCCGCACGCAGCTATAAAATAGCTAATTAATGCGGCTGTTAGTCATTGTACAATATTTTTTGTTAAATATCAATAGTTAACGGTGCATTTTTTTATATATAATGCCGATTTTTTCGTGAAATTGCTCATTTCGACATTTGTTTTTTAGTGATTTGTCCTACTATATGCCTACCGGGCTCAAAAAAGTTGCACAAAAGGCGTTATTCACTCAGGAAAGATTCCGAAAAAATCAACCAACCCGGAACGTCTCGAGAGAGATGCTCCGGGTCACATTTTCTGTTATATGGATAGCTTATTTTCTGTAAAGAAGGATCGTGTATACATAGTACACGGCGAACAGCACGC
>CACXBN010000140.1 GCA_902765885.1 uncultured Ruminococcus sp.
CGATTTGTCCAGATCGAAAAAGCTCTTTGTGTCTGATTCAATGTCTCCGACTTCAAAGTATTCTTTGTCTGTCGTGGCTCTGGGATTGTTCCCGCCTGCTCCGTTTATGAGTATGTCGCACGGTCCGAAATCTTTCCGTACTTCTTCTGCTACTTTTTCGCATATTTCCTTATCGAGCACATTGCAGCAGTATGCTTTTGCCACTCCGCCCTCTGCATTGATCTCATCCGCAAATTTCCTTGCGCTGTCCTCCTGAAGATCAAGAAGCGCTACTTTTGCGCCTGCTCTTGCAAGCACTTTTGCAAACATGGAGCAAAGCACTCCGCCGGCTCCGGTTACTACCGCCACCTTGCCCGTAAGGTCGGTGTTTATAACATTTTTATCCATTTTTTGTCTTCTCCTTTTCAAGCATTTCCCACGCGCCGAGTATATACATCACTCCGAGAGCTCTGTCGTAAAGTCCGTATCCTGGACGGACCTTTCCCGGTTTTTCGTCCCAGAGGTGTCTTCCGTGGTCCGGTCTGATGTATCCCTCATATCCCGAATCATGGAACGCTTTGATTATATCAAGGATTCCCGTGTCTCCGTCGCAGTCCCTGTGAGACGCTTCCGAGAAGTCACCGTTCGGAAAATGTTTTACGTTTCTGATATGCGCAAAAGCTATCCTGTCACAGTGCTTTCTGACTATCTCGGCAACATTATTGTCCGGATTTGCGTTCAGACTTCCCGAACAGAGAGTCAGGCAGTTGAACGGGTCATCAACCATCTTCAGAAATTTCGCAATGCTTTCTTCTCCGGTTATCAGTCTCGGAAGACCGAATATATCCCACGGCGGATCATCCGGATGAATGGCCATTTTGATGCCGCACTCGTGGCATACCGGCATCAATCTTTCCAGGAAATACTTCAGATTATCCCACAGTTTTTCCTTTGTTACATCCTTATATGCCTCAAACAGTTCGTCTATCTTTGCCATCCTTGCCGGTTCCCATCCCGGGAATGTGAATCCGTGAAGATTCTTGAGTATGTATTTTGCCATCGCCTTCGAATCTTCCTGAATCATGGCTGCCTCATAATAAAGAGCTGTTGAGCCGTCTCCTACGGGATGGAACAGATTTGTTCTCGTCCAGTCGAAAATAGGCATGAAATTGTAGCATATGACTTTCACACCGAACTCTGAAAGATTTCTTATAGTCTGAATGTAATTGTCAATATACTTGTCTCTTGTCGGAAGTCCTATCTTAATATCATCATGTACATTCACAGACTCCACGACATCCATGTTGAAGCCGTGCTCTTCTATCTGCTCCTGCACAATCCGGATCTCATCCGGTTCCCAGACTTCCCCGGGCATTTTGTTGTGAAGTGCCCATACTATGGTACTGACTCCCGGAATCTCTCGTATGTCCTCCAGACTTATACGGTCATTCCATTTGCCGAACCATCGGAATCCCATTTGCATTTTTATTTTTCCTCCTTAGTCCAGTTAGCTCCCTTGTCGCCCGTTTCCTTAAGCACATACGCCGGGTTGGAAACACTGACTTTTCTGAACACAGCATTGTCGGAATATTCACCGCTTGCCGCCATGACTTTAACTTCGGAGGTCATGGGCACGGTAAATTCGAACACATGTTTTCCGTGTTTCGTTTCAAGTTTGTTTCCGTTAACGAACAATGTAACTTCGTTTTGGTTGGAATAAACCTTAACTGTTATATTGCTCTCCGTTCTATCCTCAAATCGCTTTGAGGTTATATGTACAAATGGATCATTGCTCCAGTATGCTTTATATAGGTAAAAACTGTCTTTCTTGGTTTTGCGGTCAAATGTCACCAGTCCCTTGTGATTCATTCCCGGTTCTCCGCCCTGATCTCTTGCGTCAGCGGCAAAGTCAAACATGTTCCAGACATGAGTTTCCCACATCCACGGGTGTCTCTCAAAACATTTTAACATATATTCATGGTAAATTGCCTGGTATTCCTCGGTATGGTCTCCGCGCTTCGGGTGTGATGAATGAAGATTAGGCATTCCCTCACAGCCGTATTCGGAATAGCCGAGACATCTGTCCGGATATGCCTTATGGAAGAAATCCATCCACAGGTCGTTGAGAAACAGACCGGGGACATACCACCCGAGATAAAGATTCCAGCTTACAACATCGGTTATGTGCGCGGATTTGTTGAACGGACCGCACATGGCGTAACATGCTAGGGTCGTGAATCTGGTCGGGTCGAGTTTGTGGCACAGATCATTAAGAACTCTGTGGTTGTCAAGCATGTCTTTCTTGTCTTTTGTGCTGATGGTTATCTCGTTTGACACTCCCCAGCAGACAATGGAAGGATGGTTGTAGTTCTGCACGATCAGTTCGGTCATCTGGGAAATGGTGTTTTCTCTTCCCTTTGGCATATGCTCCGATATATACGGTATCTCTGCCCACACTACAATGCCTCGTTCGTCACAGAGATCATAAAAATACTGTGCATGCTGATAGTGGGCAAGCCTTATGGTATTTGCGCCCACTTCGCATATTATATCCATGTCCTCAAGATGCTCTTTATTGGTGATTGCATTTCCAAGGCCTTTTCTGTCCTGGTGCCTGCACACTCCCCTGAGAGGATAGCTTTTTCCATTCAGATAAAAGCCCGTTTTTGCGTGGTAATGGAAATCTCTGACACCGAACCGCGTGCTGATCTCATCTTCGACCTGCCCGTTGTATATGAGCTGAGCTGTTGCCGTATAGAGGTACGGATCTTCAACTCCGTTCCAGAGATGAATGTTGTCGACATTAAGCGTAACACTGTCGCCTCTGCCTTCAGATACGACATTTCCGTCCCTGTCGTATATTTTTATGCTTGTCTCTCCGAGCTGTGTGTTTCTCCAGGTGTTTACCGTAACGGTGGCGGATTTGTATCCTTCGACGGGTTTGGCAATTACCTGGATACCCGGCGCTCCGTGATAATCAAGATCATAATGGAGATTGCTTACAACTATAAGTTTTACATCTCTGTATATGCCGCCGTAAAATGTGAAGTCCGCCTTTTGCGGATAAACTCTGTCATTTGGGGCATTTGTGACCTTAACTTCGAGCTCATTGTCGTTTTCTTTCAGAAAATCCGTGATATCTTTTCTGAAAGTGCTGTATCCGCCCTCATGTGCACAAACATAACTTCCGTTTACTTTTACGGTGCATTCCGAATTGACTCCGTCAAACTCCAGGTATATTCTCTCTGTCTTCCTGTGCTCCGGAGCATCGAATATCTTCGTGTATGTGCACTCGCATCTTTTATAATCATTGCCTCCGTCCTGGCCGTCAATATTGTTCCATGTATGAGGAATGCTGATTTCCTTTGTCGTTCTGTCCGGCCCTGTGAAACTCCAGCCGTCATTGATAGTAATATACTTTCTCAATTGATGTCTCCTTTCAGCACAAAAAATTGTTTCAGTCGACTATTCTATCTTAAAACTCACAAAGCTTGCGGTGTCCTCGCCCTTATATACGAAGTAAAGCGGGTATATGCCCTGAGAGGCTTTAAAACATGTTTTTTTGCCTATGTAAGCTTTGGCTACAATGTCTTTTCCGTTTGTAATTTCAAAAAATCCGCTGCCTGTCCCGCTCACTGTTATCTGACTTTCGCTACCGTCAAATTCGAAATATTTGAATCCGGCCGTGGCTCCCCGCTTCATGTTCGCAATGTATTGGTCTTCTTTTTCTTCTCTGTCAGGAGCTGTCTGTGTGAAATACGGATGGTCTTTCAGCCTTTTTTTGGGGGAAGATCCGTCCACCCTGCCGGTCTTGTGACCTTCGGCCCATAAATTGCATGCTGTTCTTGCTTCATAAGTGCCTTTCCCGGGAAGCGGACCTCCGTTCAGGCCGCAGCTTGTCACCTCTGCCTGGAGGAAATCACCGTTCATGTCCCGGACAAGCTTTTCGGCACATGCCTGCCGCGCATAGCTTGATCGGTTGGTCTGACGATGATAGAAGATATACCAGTCATCCCCTATGTTAAGAAGTCCGCCATGAGTATTGCCGAGATAATTATTAGCATGTTCTTCATCTGTATTCCCGTCAAGGAACAGATCTCCGAGATCGACAAGAACGCCCTTATATTCAAACCCGCCGTCAGGCCTGTCACTGACTGCATAGCACAGATCATGGTTGTGCTCACTGGAGTAAACAAAATAGTATCTGCCGTTTGACTTGCGTATGGATGATGCTTCGAAGAACGCGTGCGGAAACGCACCCGGCCTGTCTTTCACGGGGAAGATCACTTTCGGTTCCTGTTTTATCGTCACCATATCAGCCTCAAGTTCGGCTACGGTTCCTCCGTCATTTTTCAGATTGTGCCATCTTGATGCCACAAACGGAACCTTTGTCGCGAAGCCGCTGTAAAGCCACACACGGCCGTCATCGTCAGTAAGGACAGCCGGATCGAACGGAAACTGTTCCCCGGACTTTTTTCCCCACACTCTGCCGTTCTTATGATGCACTTTTCCGTAAAATTTATACTCGCCTGCCGGAGTGTCGCACACAGCCACTCCTATCTCTCCCATGAAATCAAATGCATAATAAAGATAATATCTGCCGTCCGGGCCTTTTGTTACATCAGGCGCATACAGGGACCTTATTCCAAGGGGATTACCCGGGTCCTGTCTTTTTCTGTATATCACGCCTTCGTATTTCCATTCACTGAGGTCATCGACCGGTGCGGACCAGCATACGTAATCATTGACGCAGAAAATAGGTGCTCCGAACGAATCGTGACTTCCGTACACATACACCCGGTCTCCGAATACATGCGGCTCTCCGTCCGGAACGTATTCCCAGGAAGGAAGATATGGATTGTAAACCTGTTTTTTCATTTTTCCCCGCATAAGGTCGCAATAAGCGTGTTTACTGTAAATATCATTGTACTCCCATTATATCTAATAATGAAGGAATTATAATCAAAATCGCATATTCTTGACTGTTTTTTGCATAAACTTTTTTGTGAAGCGTCTGATTATCGTCAGCGTAATATTTTCCCTTTAAGCAGACAAGAGGCCACTTGACACAGTGACCTCTTGCCTGTCGAAAAAAGGAGGAAATGATTAAAAGCTTATTATGCTTTCTTATTCTTTTTTGATGATACAACCCACATTACGGCGCACAGTGCCGTGAGAACTCCGAACACTCCCGTCAGAACGTATATCAGCGTCTGCCACCAAGGTGTAATCGGAATGACGGTTGCATTTCCTATATTCATTGCATGTGAATGAGTTACGTTATATGCTATATTCTTTGCTGCAGTCTGAACTGCTGTGACGATCGCAGGATCGTTGTCCAGTCCGTCAAGTGTAGCCATACCCATGGAATGGCCATCCCACAAATCCTGTCCTGAAAGAACACCGTAACGATAGTCCATATACAGCGCATAGACGGAACAGTCTGTTATGGCAGCGCCTTCCATGCCCCATTCGTCTCTCAGTATACCTGTCATCAGATTGCGGCATGCTCCGCTCCATACAACACCAAGTCTGTTGAACGAACTCATTACATTTCCGCCTGCAACCTTTACGGCGCCCTCGAATCCTTCGAGGTAGAGTTCTCTTATTGCCTGTTCATTTGACCATGTTGCAATTCCGTAACGTCCTTCTTCCTGGTCGTTCAGAGCAAAGTGCTTTGTGAATACATATACACCCTTTTCACGGATCGCTGCAACTTCAACTGCTGCCACCTGACCTGACAGCCAGCCGTCTTCGGAATAATATTCAAAGTTTCTTCCTGAGTAAGGTGTTCTGTGAATATTTGCGCCTGGTCCGTAAAGTCCGGCATAAACCTGGCTTGCGCCTTCTTCAGATGCATGGAGGAAGTCCTCGCCGATGCATGAGCCCATGTCTGCTATAAGCTCACGGTTGTATGTGGAAGCCATTACGTCTTCCGATGTATATGCCATTGCGGATGCGCCGCCCATCAGAGATGCCGTGAAGCCCTGAGGTCCGTTTTCATCGAGGGTTCCCGGAAGTCCTATTGTTGGAGCAGCTTCGGTAAAGTGGAAGCCGTTATATATGAGTGTGATCGCTTCTGTGTAAGGAAGCTCGCTGATAAGGGTCTGCCATCTGGGATCGTCATAGCTTGCCGTCGCCAAATCTCCCGCCTTAACATCAGCAGGTGTGTTCACTGCCGGCATCGTTGCGTTCGGGAAATATTTTGATTTCATGTTCTCTACGATTGCCACATGTCCCGCTTCATCATGTGTAAGACCGTCCGCCCACATCTGTTCGGTGATATGAAGCACCTGAGTCTTAGGATATGTGCCGACCCAGTCCTGACGACTGAGATATGTATATGTCTGACCGCCGTTGCCTGAATACTTGTTGAGGTCAGCGTCTTCGAAAAGATTTGTAATGGGCTTTCCTGTCTTTGCGGAAGTTGCAAATGTTGTTTTATCAAATGTGCTGTTTGTCCATTTTGCAGCAAGGGAAGCGTTTCCGGTTCCGCTCATTCTGCTCTGATCAGCGCCCTTGGCCATTAGAATGTTGTTTACGGCATCATGCGCATTTTTGCCTACGGTGAAGTAATAATCACCGTCTTCAAATATGTATGTCTTGGCGCCGTTTGCATCATATGATGTCAGATCTTCGCGGCTGATATCTATTTCGAAATGTTCTGTTGCGCCGGCTGCGATGAATTTCTTGTCGAATCCGCACAGCTCGACTGCTGCTTTCTCAACGAGATTGGTTTTGTCATATTCGGTATACGGGCTCTGGAAGTATATCTGAACGGTATGCTTGCCGTCTACCGATCCGGTATTCTTGACATCCACTGATGCCGTAAAATCACCGTCTGCTTTTTCGGTTATATTGAAATTGGAGTACTCAAAATCGGTATATGAGAGTCCGAATCCGAACGGGAAAGCGACCTTGTCGTCATATTTGAAGTCTCCTGCATTTCCCTGGTTCAAAACATAATCTTCATATCTGGTCTCGAAATAACGGTAGCCTACATAAATGCCTTCCTGGTAAACAACATAGTCGGAATTGCACTTTGAAATTCCGGGGTCTGTGTTGTTCTGGGCTGTTGCCGTTTCGTAGTCTGCGCCGTTAGTCCACTTGTAAGCTCCGAAGTTTTCCATTGCAGGAGCTGAGTGGTTGTCTTTCATGAACGTGTCAACTATTCTTCCGGAAGGATTGACGTCACCTGCAAGGATATCCGCAACACCGAGTGTTCCCGTCATTCCGACGTCGCCTATCCACAGAACAGCGTCGATTCCGTATTTGTCAACGAAGTCAAGCTGAAGTGCGTTGGACGAGTTGAGAAGAACGATTATTTTCTTGAATGTTCCGTCAGCCTTGAGCTTTTCAAGGTTTTCGAACATTTCGATCTCTTCTTTGCAAAGACGGAGGTAATCGCCGTCTGTCATGTATTCTTCAAGTTCGGGAAGTCCTGACGGAAGGTCTGCGCCTTCACCGCCTGAACGGGCAAGTACCACAAGTGCTACGTCGCCGTACTCTTTCCATGTGTTCTTAAGAGCATCCGGGTATTTTGACCACGGCACTTCGTTTATTCTGTACTGTGCCTGGTTTCCGCCGGTCGTAGCGGCATTTACTCTCTTGTATCCTGCTGATGCATAGAATTTCCACTGTTCAAGGTTGACAGTCCCTTCTCCGAAGACACTGTCAAGAGCCATTCTGAGGGTCGTTGCATCATCAGCTGCCATGGATCCCGAGCCTGTTCCGCCATAAATGAGGTTAAAGCTTGACTGGCTGAAAGGAGTGATCTTTGAACCTTTGGCAAGAGGAAGTGCATTGTTGCGGTTCACGAGAAGAGCTGCGCCCTCGCCTTCGATCTGACGGCAGAGCTCGGCTTCGTGTGCGACGAGATCCTCTTCGTTTTCCCAGGATGTCCAGAAATATATTTTCGCATCCGGATCCGGGATGACCTTATGTGTGTCAGCTTTCAAAAAATTGTTGATGATAGGTGCAAGGCCGCTTGTAACAGGTATGGCAACTATGCAAACTATCAGAAGAACTGCAAAAATTGGGGTCAGAATTTTCCAGATTTTGCCTTTTTTCATTCCGTGTAAGCTCCTTTTTGTTTTCGTTGATCGATTGCAATACCACTTTACTACACATATTAATATATATAAACAGAAACCGCGCAAACTTGCCGTTTATTATCATAAATTTAAAAGCCCTTCGAATTTGATCGAAGGGCTTTTGTGTCGAAAACTGTTATTCTTCTATTGGTGTTAAATATCCTGCTTCATGTACTTCCCAGTTTTCAGAGCCTGCTCCGGCCCATACCTGGCTGAATCCGTCTGAAAGGTCTTCGGGAGCTGTGACAGTAAGAAGAGTTCCTTCTTCGTTCACAGAATATGTGAAGCCTTCTGCGCTCATGGAGTATGCAGGGAATTCAACCTTCATATTGGTTTCGTCAAGAGCTATGAAAGTAAGGGAGTCGCTGTACCAAACATTGGCAACAGCTGTCATTGTGCGGTCATCATTGAGAATGAATGTGTGGGGAACACCCGGCCAGATCTGTGCCTGGTAACCCTCGAGTTCCTGGTCTGTGGAAAGAATGACTGCGCTTCCGGTTACAAAGTAGTCAACATCAAAATCAACTGCAACAGTGAATTTTGCTTTTCCGTCCTGACCGAGGACAAGAGATGCTGTATATGGGTTTCCGCCGAGATCAACTGATGTTGTGTAAGGAGTTTCTTCGGTTACTGCGGGCTCGCCGAGAACGGAGATGTCTTCACAAACAAGTTCTTCATCTATCATTGTTCCGTCGCCGCGGTCATAGCTGTATGTGAATGCAGCTGATGTGCCGTCTTCTCTTACTTCAACAGGATCACCGAGAGTAACCTTGAGGCCTTCTCCGTCACGAGTCCATTTACCTTCGGTTGTGAGAGCGTAATTTGTGTAAACAAGAAGTGTTCCGTCTTCCTGTGCATAAGCGGTAACATTGCTTCCGTTTGTGAATTCTGCAACATGCTCAGGAGCTTCGAATTCTCTCTTGAATGCCTGGATAAATGCATTTGCATCTGCATATGCCTTTGTTTCAGAACCGGTCATGGACGCTACTCTTGTGTAGCTCATTCCGGGAACTACCGGGAAGGAGAGGTCGAATGAGTATTCGCCTGCGATATCATATGCATACGCTGTCTGGCTGTTGGATTCCGTACCGTCTTCATTGATGTATGCGAGTTTGATCTGGAGACACGGAACTCCGTCCTTTTCTACTTCTTTCCATGTTCCGGAGAGATATGATGCTTCGAATGAGGGGTTTGTAGCTGCATCAGAGTCATCGTACTGAGAGAACTTATAACGGTCTGCTACAGCTGTGCCGTCTTCGTTCAGGTTGAGAAGGAATGCTGCGTTGAGCATAGCTGCGTTGCTGCCTTCTTCTTCATAAACACCGGTGAACTGATAGGACTTTTTGGGTGCCTCTGGTGCTGCGGTATCAGTAGGAGTTGATGTTTTGTCTGTCTCTTTTGTGTCGTTTGCAGGCTGATTTGTTCCGCTGTTACAAGCCGCGAAAACGAAAACCATGCAAAGCACGAGTGCGATTGCCAAGAATTTTTTCATTTTTTCCTCCAAAAATTATTTGTTTGTTTTGTTATGTTCCATGAATGAAGCTATGACCTGAGCCACTGCAACAATCAAGAATACTATCGAGAATACAATTGCCAGTGTGGGATTTCCTCCAAAGAAGGGGACTTTCGTTAATACGTCTGCCAAAGGGTATGCTGTTTCGACAAGATGGTTTGCAAGTGCTGCAGAATAGCATATTGCAACTACTATCGGAATAAAGCGGATCCTGGCTGCTTCTCCGATGAATGAGAGCACTGCTCCTCCTATTGCCAGGCCAAATGTAAGCCAGCTGAACACGCGGTCTATGGCACCTGTCGTGGGATCTGCAGTCATCTGATATACGACCAGATAGACGATGCTTCCGATGAGGGCCAGACAGGCAGCCAGCAAAGTAATATAGAATCCTGTTTTTCTTTCCTTGAAGAAGCTTTTCATGTTATTTGCCCTCCTTTTTCTTTGCTTTGAGGGTGGTCAAAACAAACATTAACAGGGATGCAAGAGCAAGAACACCTATAGCCACATTTATACCGATTGCAACAGGCTGCCACCATGGCGTGTAATTTTCTATCGCAACTTCTTTGGACAGTCCGTTTACGTGGTTGCTTCTGCTCATGGTGTAGAGATAATATTTAGCTACTTCCCTGAGCTTGCCCCAGATAAATCCGTCTCTGTCTTTGGTGAGGTAATTTGATGCCTCAGCAACTCTTCCGGGGTCGTTGTTGAACTGATTGGTACCTGCGGAAAGTGCGTCTCCGGTTCCCATGTAACTTGCAGAGTCTTTGCTGGAGTCTGTCATATTGATTCCCGTAAAGCCCCACTCGTTTCTCAGAACGGTGGTCATCGTCTCATAGTCTGAAGCCGTGGGAATGCAGCCTATACGGTTGTATGCCGTCATAGTTCCGAGAGAATGATCTTTCTGAAGTCCGCCTTCAAATCCTTTGAGAGGCCCCTCGCGATAAGTCTGTTCCGTCATGAATGTCGCAACACCGTGACGGTTGGTTTCCTGATCATTACCGCAGAAATGTTTGAACATTCCTACAAGCCCGTTTCTGGCCATGGCCGTTGTCTGTATCTGGCCGCAGATATAGCTCATTATGGCGTCTTCAGAGTAATATTCAAAGTTTCTGCCTGAATAAGGAGTTCTGTGAATATTTCCTCCGGGGCCATAGATGTGTCTGAATCCGATCCAGTAACTTTCCTCTGCAAAGAATTTTCCGCGCTCTTCAAGCTTTTCTTTGTCAAAAGTGCTTGCCGCAAGCATTTCCGCATTAAACAGAACGCCCTGCTGGTGGCCGTCGGGACCGTCTCCGCCGGCATATGCCGGGAACTCGATCGAATCTATGGCATCAAGAGCCATCTTATCTCCGACGATCTGCGCAAGTTCTGAAACAGTCAGCTGGTCTATGAATTTGTCCCATGTCTCATTATCGTCAAACGGGACATCCTTCATATCTATGAAAGAGAGTCCGTTCGACTGCTTATAATTGTATACGCTTATATCGGGTGCATCTGCAGGTTTGCTGTATTGGAAGTTTTCCATCAGATTCTTGATCTCTGCTGTGGCTTCCAGTGTAGTGACCGTATCCGGGAACGTATTCCAGTCTGCACGGGTCATATACGTTACAGCGCCTTCGATGAAATAATTGATATCCCTGTCTTCAAAGTGATTGCTGACAACTTCACCGGTATATGGCGAAACTGCCCATGTTTTGTTGTCGGTTTCTGCAAGGGTCTCCATGGCTGTTTTTGCTGCGTCTCCGTCAACATCCGCTCCCTTTGCCTTAAGTACATTGTTAAGAGCGTCGTGAGCATCATCGCCTATGGCGAAATAGTAATCTCCCGCATCAAACACATAAGAGCCTGTTTTTGAGGGATCGGCGCCGTTTACGGCTTTATCGTCATATGCCGCAAACATGTAATCCGAGAATTCAAGTTTTACGACTTCGCTTTCACCGTCTGCAAGATAACCTGTTTTTTCAAAGTCAACAAGCTGGATGGCGCTCTTTTCCGTCTGTCCTTTTTCCCACGGAAGCTGGACATAAAGCTGAACGACATCCTTGCTCTTTCCGTCAAAGCCGCCGTTGTTGGTAACTTTGACTTCTGCATTCACCTTATGAGTGGTCTTGTCCCAGGTCAGGCTGAGAAGTTCCTGTGTGAAATCGGCATATGATTTTCCTGCTCCGAATGTGTAAACCATTTCATCATCATAGTGCCATTCGCTTCCGGCATATGCGCCTTTGGAGCTTGTCGCATTGTTTATGCCGAGAACTTCGTCATTATATCTGGTTTCATAGTATTTATACCCTACATATATGCCTTCAGCATATACAAGGTACTTGTTTTTATAGAGTCCCGTCAGATTTGAGAACGTGAAATCTCCGGCGTTCTGCATTGCGGCTGACGAAAGGGAGTTTGTCGCATATGTAATGACATTTCTTCCGGACGGATCTGCTTTACCCGTCAGAATATTTGCCACTCCGTACATGCCGCAGCTTCCCGGATATCCTATCCAGAGGATCGAGTCCACACCGTAGTCGGGCAGATCTCCGAGTTCCATTGCATAACCTGAGTTCAGAACGACGATTATCTTTTTGAATCCGCTGTTTTTTATGAGATTCAGCGTATCTATTTCTTCCTGGTGCAGCGCAAGCTCGCGTACTCCCGCGGGTCCTTCCTGCCAGTCTCCCTGCAGGCCGTGATTGAGGTCTCCTTCTTCTCCGCCGTAACGGCTCATAACGTAAATGGCAGCATCACTGTAATCGGAAAAACTGGATTCAGTTCCGCTATATGTGCTTGCCGGTACTTCGCCTATGAGACCGGTTTTGGTGCGTGAAGATGTTGCATTTGCTATTGCACTGTACACGGTGTCGTTGATCTTCACCCCTGCTTCTTTCAGCGCATCATAGAGATTCGTTCCCGTGTTTCCGGGCCCCCCGGACCCGCCGTGGTATACAGGAGTCACGGCGGAATATCCGAACAGGGTAACAGAAGAAGATGAAGAAATAGGAAGTGCGTTGTTTTCGTTTCTGAGAAGGACACTGCCTTCTTCCTGAGTTTCTATGATGTGTTTTCTTAAATCTTCGCGCATTTCCTCTTTAGTGGAATATGCCGAAGGGTAATAGTTGGTATCATCTGTAACTGACTGAGCAGGCGGGAGAGTTCCGAGGAACAGATTCACGTCGCCTTCTCTTGTGAACGCAAGCGCAGTGCCGAAACTGGTCAGGCACAGCACCAGGGACAGGAGCGCAGTCAGTCCTCGCCAAATATTAGACTTTTTCACGGAAAACCTCCGATAAAACGATAACTGTGTTTTGTGTTTTAATTAGTTCTGGAAACCAGTTCTTACTCCGAAGCTGTCAAAGTCGAAGCTTGAGGTCTTGGTGTTGACCTGGATGGTCTTTGGAGCAAATGCGTTTTCTGCAAGGTACTGTTCTGCAGTAAGAGGAGCTCCTGTGGATGTTGCCTGTCCTGTTTCACCGTCGTATTCTTTCGGTGCTACAGCCTGACCCATTGCGTCAGTCCAAGCATCTGTGTCGAGCCAGTACTGCTGGTCATAGCTCTTTACTATTCTGGTAGGTGTTGCAAGAGCGACATCGAGAAGATCTTCATCGAGATCATTCGGTGCGCTTGTGTATGTTCCGAACAGTTTTGTTATAACATTTGTTCTTTCGTTGGCTGTTGCATCATTTGTGCTCTCGGAAAGTTCGATTCCAGAGAAGGTTGCATCGGAAACAATGATCATGTATGTTCCGTTGTCATAAAGTGTTACTTCAGACTGTGCATAGTCCAGAAGGTAGAAGTTGTATGCAGGTCTCATGTTGTTGTAAGTGTAGCTTGCGGGGCTGAGATATACTCCCTTGATTTTTGCGGAAGACGCTCCTCCGCAAGATACCAGCGCAACTGTCATAATGATAGCTGCAAGAACGATTGCAAGAACTTTTTTCATATTATTTCCTCCAAAATTCGGGTTTCCCCGTTGTTCACGGTGAAGATAAATCTTTTTGAACATATATTCAACAAGTTCGGCATAAACTTATGATATAATCGCACAACTTTGTTTTTTTGTTTGACATTTTGCTGCATAATTGATATACTCAATTTGAGGAGGTGAATGCCGATGATCAGAATAGCCATTGTCGAAGATGACAAAAACCAGGCTGCTCTTCTTGAGAATCATATCAAACAGTTTGCAAAACACGGCAACAAGGCCGTTGATGTAAGGATATTTTATAATGTAATAAACTTTCTCGATCCATACACCGCAGACTATGATATCGTATTCATGGACATCATGATGCCGATGATGAACGGCATGGACGCCTCACGTGTTTTAAGGGAAAAAGACGAGAATGTCATGCTGATCTTCGTTACCAGCATGAGACAATATGCCGTTCAGGGATATGAGGTGGATGCGGCAGACTTTATCGTCAAACCGGTCAGCTACCTCGAATTCGCCCTCAAATTCACCAGGGCTCTCGCGAGGCTGGAAAAAGGCCAATCCAAAACCATCGTCATCAAGACCAAATCAGGTTTCGTCAGACTGTCCCCTGATCAGATCACATATGTCGAAGTCAGCGGACATTACTGTGTTTTTCACACGAAAAACTCCGAATACAAACAATATCAGACCATCAAGAATGTTGAGGCAAATCTGAACACGGGAAGCTTTGAACGCTGTAACAACTATCTTCTCGTGAATCTTGCATATGTGGAAAAGATTGATGGTATGTCCGTCTTTGTCGGAGGAGATGAACTGCAGATCTCAAACCCCAGAAAAAAGGCTTTCACGGAAGCCTTTGCCAAATATATGGAGTCAAAGAAATATGATTGATTTTATATCCAGAGTGTTCGGCGAATATACATTTGAAATGTTTTCTCTGACTCTGACTTTTCTTGAAACCCAATTCTGCATGCTTCTCTTTTCAAGAAAGCTTGCGACAAAAAGGCTGTATGTGATCAGAGCCGTTCTCGGTCTTCTTCTGCTTGCCTCACTGTGCTATCCGCTGGCCATCTGGAACACCCGTTCCGGCTCCCTCCTTGTCAGAGTTCTTTGCTACACGATAATTTCTTCAATGAACTTTCTTCTTTTGTTCATATGCAGAAAAGGCGCATTTGAAGAGATTCTTATTACCTTTTCTTTCGGAATGGCATCGTATCTCATAGGAAACAAATTGTATCCGCTTATTCAGAACCTGGCGGGTATCAACGACAGAACGACCGTTTCTCTGTTTCACAATGCCGATACCCAGGCATCGCCATGGGAATGGGGACTGTTTTTCCTGTTCCGTATAGGGACGTATCTCCTCCTTGCCTTTTTGTTCCGTTCCCGTACGAAACTCGGCCACGACAAGAAGACGATTCGGAATGTTATCACGATTTCGATCGTAACGGTGCTGACAATAAATGTCCTTGTGTGCATCGCGAGAGTTTACGAAAGCGAAAGCATGATTCTAAGCATCGTTGTCAAACTTTTCTCCATCATGTTCGCCCTGTTTATTCTTGTTACCTGCACCAGCATATTTGAATCAAGCGACAGAGAACAGCAGATAACAGTTCTCAACCAGCTGATGAAACAGGAAAAGGGACAGTTTGAATCGATCAAGGCAAACATGGATACCATAAACATGAAATGTCATGATCTCAAACATATTATTTCCCGTCTGGAGGACAAGCTGACGGAAGATGAAACCGCATCCCTCAAAGAAGCCATAGAGTTTTACGACAGCAACATCAAAACGGGAAACGACGTACTCGAC
>CACXBN010000141.1 GCA_902765885.1 uncultured Ruminococcus sp.
ACATTCGGATCGGAAATTGATGAAAAACTTATTATGGAAACAGCGGATATTATGGCTGCATCAGGACTTATTGAATGCGGATATGATTATCTGGTAATCGATGACTGCTGGTCAGAAAAAATGAGAGACAAGAATAACCGTCTTGTTCCAGACCACGTAAAATTTCCTCATGGTATGAAATATGTTGCAGACTATGTTCATTCCAAAGGGCTCAAATTCGGTATGTATTCGTGTGATGGCTACATGACATGTGCAGGCTATCCGTCTTCATATCAATTTGAATTTATCGATGCAGAGACATTTGCTGAATGGGGAGTAGACTATTTGAAATATGACAACTGCTACAAACCTGTCAGCGTACAGGGAAGCATTCTCTATCACAAAATGGGACTCGCACTCGAGAACTGCGGAAGAGATATAATCTTTTCTGCATGCAACTGGGGTGTTGACAATGTTCAGGAGTGGATCAAAGAAACTGGTGCACACCTCTGGAGATCCACCGGAGACATACATGACAACTGGGAATCAATTAAAGAGCTTGCGCACAGTCAGATAGCACTTCAGCCATATAACGGACTCGGATGTTTCAATGATATGGATATGCTTGTCGTTGGCATGAACGGTAAGGGAAACGTAGGATTCGGCGGATGTACTTACAATGAATACATTACTCATTTTGCGCTTTGGTGCATGCTGAATTCTCCTCTTATGATCGGTTGTGATATAAGAAATATGACTCCAGAGACTAAAAGTATACTTACTAACAGGGAACTCATAGCAATTAATCAGGATCCTGCAGGCAGACAGCCGTGTTTGCTGATGGGCGGTAAAGAATATGGTAAAGAACAGACATATGTATGGTATAAGCACCTTGAAGGCGGCGATATTGCCATAGGAATGTTCAATATGACAGACAACCCCTCATATCCGTGGATAGGATTCGAAAAGATCGGACTTGATCATACGTCCGGCAAGGATCTGAAAATCAGAGATGTCATTAAAGGAAAAGATCTCGGAATATACCATGATATGATATCTGTCGGGCTCGAACCTCACAGCTGCAGGGTATTCCGCTGCAAACTCGTTCCTTCTGAAGGAAATCACATCAGCTCTTTTGTCAACGGATAAAATCTGACAACCCTGATAAACCCAATAAAAAACTGAATTACGCAAAAATATTTAAATATCTATTGACAAAATCCCGATAATTTTATATAATTGCGTAGCAAAGAAGAAGAACGAACTCCGTTCTCACCAAGCTGTCAATGAACACGTCTTGGTTAATAAGATGGATTAATACGATATTAGTGTTTTTTTGTCGCACGGAGTTTGTTCGTGCGACATTTTTTATTTAATCTCAATGGAGGTGCATAACAATTAGCGTAAAAGAACTTACAATCAACGAGGACATCAAAGCCAAGGATGTCAGGATGCTTGATGAAAACAATGAGCAGATCGGTATTATGAGTCTGAGTGATGCAAAAGCTTATGCTTATGATAACGGATATGATCTTGTTCTCATAGCTCCGAACGCAAATCCGCCTGTATGCCGCGCAATGGATTACGGAAAATACAGATATGATGCGGATAAAAAAGAGAAGGAAGCAAGAAAGAAACAGCAGGTTATTGAAGTTAAAGAAGTCCAGTTATCCTGCAGAATAGACACTCATGATTTTGAAACTAAAGCAAATCGTGCTATAAAGTTTTTACAGGCCGGAAATAAAGTCAAAGTATGTCTCAGTTTCAAGGGCCGTGAAATCGCATATCAGGACAAAGGCCGCGAGATGCTTGAAAAATTCGAAAATTATGTTGCTGAATTCGGTTCTGTTGAAAAGAAACCGGTTTTGGAAGGCAGACGTCTTATTATGATGGTTCTGCCGGGAAAGGCACCGGCTGCTAAGTAATTTACGCTACTTAATGCTACCGTCCGGAATATAATGTTATTTTAACGTATGAAAGGATACAACTATGGGAAAAATTAAAACGCATAGAGCTTCTGCTAAGAGATTTACAACAACAGGAACAGGAAAAGTTAAAGTGTTCCACTCAGATCACAGACATAATCTCGGTCAGAAGACTCAGAAGAGAAAAAGACATCTCAGAAGCAGCCAGATCTTAAGCCCTGCCATGACTGCTAACGTGAAGAGACTCATCAACAAAGACTAATAGTAGAATTAAGAGAAGTTAAATAGTTGAAAGGATAGTATATTATGGCAAGAGTAAAAGGCGCAATGATGACGCGCAAAAGAAGAAATAAAGTTTTAAAGGCTGCTAAAGGATATTGGGGTTCCAAGAGCAAACACTTCAAGATGGCTAAACAGGCTGTCATGAAGAGCGGCAACTACGCATATATCGGACGTAAACAGAAGAAGAGAGATTTCCGTGCTCTCTGGATCACACGTATCTCTGCTCAGGCAAAAGTTAACGGACTTAACTATTCCACATTTATGCATGGATTAAAACTTGCAGGCATAGATCTTAACCGTAAGATGCTTGCTGAAATAGCTGTATCCGACAAGGATGCTTTTGCTGCGCTCTGTGATTCAGCAAAGGCTGCTATAAAATAATAAGATTATGATTAAGGAGTTGCTATGGCGACTCCTTTAATTGTTACGGTAAATGAAATGGATTTAAAAAATAATAAATACATAAAAGAGTATATCTCTTCTAAAAATAATCAGAGAGTAGTCTCCTTAAGCAAATTGACAGATAAAAAATACAGAGACAGTGAACGATTATTTATATGTGAAGGATATAAGCTTGCTAATGAATCACTTACTTATTGCAGTGTCAGGTATCTGATTATATCGGAAAACACTGTCACAGACGATGTTCTTCTGGAGAATATCCTGAAGAAGGCCTGTGAAAAATCCGTGCCTGTACTGCTCTTATCAGAACAGGCTTTTTTGAAGCTGTCAACCGAGAAGTCACCGCAGGGTATAATTTCTGTCTGCGATTATTTTGATTATAAGCCGGACAATAGCCATAAAAACGGTATAACGCTATTTCTTGACGGTATCAGAGATCCGGGAAATCTCGGCACGATTATAAGAAGCAGTGAATCATTTGGCGCAAGAGAGATAATACTGTTTGACTCGGCAGATCCGTATAACACAAAAACAGTCAGAGCTTCGATGGGATCAATATTCAGAATTCCGTTCAGAGAGATAAACGATCCGGAAGAAGAAATCAACGAGTTAAAAAAGAGAAAGATAAGAGTTTTGTCCGCAGATATTTCAAAAGATTCCTTAAAGCTGGGCAGTTATGAAAAAAGACCTGATGACTGCATCGTCATGGGTAATGAGGGACACGGGATATCGGATAATATTTTAAAACTGAGCGACAATATCCTGACTATACCCATGACAGGCAATACAGAAAGTCTCAATGTAGCTCAGGCAGCCACATGTATTCTCTGGGATTACTTCAGAGAGTTTCATATGTGAAATATATCCAAATGTTAATATTTCTTTAAATGGCAGCATTTTTTGCTTATTATTACGGCATTGGTAAAAAAAAGTGTTGCCGTTTTTAATTTTGAGGTATATAATAATGAAGAAATTTTTTCACTTACAAATGATTATAAGGAAAAATTTGCATATTTTTAAATAAAGAGGGTAACAAATGCATAACCTGGTAATAATGGAATCTCCGGCCAAAGCGAATACCGTAAAGAACTATCTTGGCTCATCATACAAAGTAGTTGCTTCCAAAGGTCATATCAGAGATCTTCCAAAATCGTCAATGGGCGTTGATATAGCAGACGGATTCAAAGCACATTATATCAATATTCGTGGCAAAGGCGAGCTTATAAACGAACTAAAAAAAGACGTTAAAAAAGCCGACCGTGTATATCTGGCAACTGACCCTGACCGTGAGGGTGAAGCTATAGCGTGGCATCTGGTAAATACTCTTGAAATTCCAAAAGAAAAAGTAAAAAGGGTAACGTTTAATGCAGTAACCAAAAATGTCGTTAAGGATGCTATAAAGAATCCAAGAGACATTGACATGAATATAGTTGACGCACAGCAGGCAAGAAGAATTCTTGACAGGATTATCGGATATGAACTATCTCCTTATCTTTGGAAAAAAGTTAAAAGCGGTCTGTCTGCGGGAAGAGTTCAGTCAGCTGCAACCAAAATAATAGTTGACCGCGAAAATGAGATACGTGCATTTATTCCTAAAGAATACTGGAGCATCGACGTAGAACTGATTTCCTCTGACGGAAAACATTTTATCGCAAAATTCATCGGTCGCGCAGATAAAGGCGATAAACTCGATATAAACAATGAAAAAGAAGCAAAAGCAATATGCAGTGCCATCGATGGCAAGGATTTTTATGTTTACGATATAAAATCGGGAAAGAAACTCAAAAATCCTCAGCCTCCTTTTATAACTTCCACACTGCAGCAGGAAGCTTCAAGAAAACTGAATTTCCAGTCACAGAAGACCATGCGTATAGCGCAGGAACTGTACGAAGGTATAAATATCGGAAGCGAGAACGGAGGATCTCACGGTCTAATAACATACATGCGTACCGACTCTCTCAGAATTTCAGAGGAAGCGCAGACGGCAGCACGTGATTTTATCATTAACAAACTCGGAAAAGAATACTATCCTCAGACACCGAGAATTTATAAAATAAAATCAAATGCACAGGATGCGCATGAAGCTATAAGACCGGCTACTGAGATGTACGAACCTTCATCAATAAAGAAGTATCTGACCCCGGATCAGTATAAAATATACAAACTTATTTGGGACAGATTTATTGCCAGCCAGATGTCGTCGGCAGTACTTCTTACCAATCAGATCGATCTTACCTGTGAAGGATATCTTTTCAGAGCCAGCGGATATACCGTGAATTTCCCTGGATATATGTCTGTATATGAAGAATCAGTCGATGAAGAAAAAGAAGAAGATAAACAGACAAAAATTCCGGAAGCCGAAAAAGGTCAGTGGCTGAAACAAAGCAAACTGAATCCTGCACAGCACTATACATCTCCTCCCGCACGTTTCACTGAGGCTTCGCTTGTAAAGTTTCTGGAAGAAAAAGGAATAGGCAGGCCCAGCACATACGCAACCATAATAACAACAATAATATCCAGGGAATATGTAAAGCGTGACGGGAAATCACTTGTCCCCACAAATCTAGGTGAGATAACCACAAAACTCATGAGCACGAGTTTCCCGGACATTGTAGATTATAAATTCACTGCACAACTCGAAAACGGTCTCGATGATATAGAGAACGGAAACAGATCAATGATATCTCTGCTGAATGAGTTTTACGGCGATTTTAAAAATGAGCTTGACAAAGCCATGGATGACAAAACGACTGAGAACATCGAAGTGCCGCCGGAAGAAACTGATATGATATGTGAGTTCTGCGGCAGCAAGATGATCGTTAAAAACGGAAAATTCGGAAAATTCGCCGCATGCCCCAGATATCCGGAATGCAAGAACACCAAGCCTCTTGTAAAGAAAGAAACCAAAACCGTAAAAGAGCAGGATGTCAAAACTGATATGAAATGCGAAAAATGCGGCGCTGACATGGTTTTGCGGAGCGGAAGATTTGGTTCGTTTTACGCATGTTCAAGGTATCCTGAATGTAAATTCACAAAGCAGATATCCAAAGAAATCGGTGTCAGATGTCCTGTCTGCGGTGGACAGATAGTACTGAAAAACGGAAAAAACAAGTCAGTGTTTTACAGCTGTTCAAATTATCCTAAATGCGATTTTTCCTCATGGGATATGCCAACTAATGAAAAATGTCCAAACTGTGGCGGCATGCTCTATATCAAAAAAGGAAAAAATTATCTTTACTGCAAAAACGAAAAATGCAAATTCAAAAAAGAACAGCAGGAAAAGAATTCAAATGAACAATAGTCCTATGAATGTTAATGTGATCGGTGCAGGACTTGCAGGATCTGAAGCAGCCTGGCAGATTGCAAAATCAGGGGTTCATGTAAGTCTATACGAGATGAAACCGTCTAAAAAATCCCCTGCACATAAATCAGACGGATTTGCTGAGCTTGTCTGCTCGAATTCACTGAGATCAGCGGAAATCACGAATGGCGTCGGATTACTTAAAGAAGAACTCAGGCGACTCGGTTCACTTATCATGGAAGCAGCGGACAAAACCCAAATTGCGGCCGGAGGAGCTTTAGCAGTCGACAGGGATCTGTTCTCGGAGTACGTAACATCTAAAATCAAAAACGATCGAAATATTGACATTTACAGCAAAGAAGTGACAAGTATTCCGGATGACGGGATCACCGTCGTAGCTACCGGACCGCTTACTTCCGAATCTCTGGCTGCAAATATTTCTGATATGATCGGACAGAAGAAACTGTATTTCTATGATGCCGCAGCACCTATTGTTGATTTTGAATCGATAGATATGTCAAAAGCTTTTTTCGCCTCAAGATATGACAAAGGTACAGCCGATTATATAAATTGTCCTTTCAATGAGGATGAATATAAAAGGTTTTATCATGAGCTCGTATCCGCAGAAACTGCAAAGCTTCATGATTTTGATGATAATAAAAAAATCAAAGTCTTCGAAGGCTGCATGCCTGTGGAGGTAATGGCTGAGAGAGGGGAAGACACACTGAGATTCGGACCGATGAAACCTGTGGGAATCAAGAATCCGGAGACCGGCGAGACCTATTATGCCGTTGTACAGTTAAGAAGAGAAAACAGCGCGGGAACCATGTTCAATATAGTTGGCTTCCAGACACATCTGACATGGCCGGAACAGAAAAGAGTATTCCGAATGATCCCGGGCCTGGAAAATGCGGAATTTTACAGATACGGAGTCATGCACAGAAACACATTTTTGCTTTCACCTGAACTTCTGGATGCCGATTATTCATTCAGAAACAATAAGAATATTTATTTTGCAGGACAGATGACAGGTGTTGAGGGATACATAGAATCAACAGCATCGGGATTCGTGGCAGGTATAAATGCTGCTCTCAAAATAAAAAACGAAAAGCCTTTCCTGTTTCCCCGCGAAACGATGATCGGGGCAATGGCGTATTATATATCACACGGAGACAAGACCTTGTTTCAGCCCATGAATGCCAATTTCGGAGTAATGCCGCAGCCTGATATGAAAATTAA